>NZ_JAVUPQ010000010.1:0-95789 GCF_032029835.1 Escherichia sp. AM3
CTGATAGAAACAGAAGCCACTGGAGCACCTCAAAAACACCATCATACACTAAATCAGTAAGTTGGCAGCATCACCTGCGCCATCTTAGCCTCCTTAAGCTATCCGGCTATCGCCTCATCATTGCAGGATCAACTCTCTGCTGTCGCAGAAGCGGAACAGCAAGGTAAAAATGAAGAGCAAAGGCAGCATGACGAATGGGTCGCGGAGCGCAACAGGGAAATCCAGCAAGAGAAGCAACGTCGCGCAAATGCCCAGGCCGCCGCTAACAAAAGAGCGGCAACGGCAGCGGCAAATAAGAAAGCTCGTCAGGATAAACTGGACGCCGAAGCCTCTGCGGACAAAAAACGCGATCAAAGTTATGAAGATGAGCTACGCAGCTTAGAGATTCAGAAACAAAAACTGGCGCTGGCGAAAGAAGAAGCCCGCGTTAAGCGAGAAAACGAATTTATCGATCAGGAACTGAAGCACAAAGCTGCGCAAACCGATGTGGTGCAATCTGAAGCTGACGCCAACAGAAATATGACTGAAGGCGGTCGCGATCTGATGAAAAGCGTGGGCAAAGCAGAAGAGAACAAATCGGACAGCTGGTTTAATTAATCGATGTTAGTAACTTCAATCCTATAATTCTTGAAGATAAAAAACCCTCTGTAGTAACAGAGGGTTTTGTTCATTCATAGTGCAGGGTCAAATCATTCCCACTCAATGGTAGCTGGCGGCTTGCCGCTGATGTCATACACCACGCGGGAAATACCGTTCACTTCATTGATAATGCGGTTGGAAACGCGACCGAGGAAATCGTACGGCAGATGCGCCCAGTGTGCGGTCATAAAGTCGATGGTTTCGACAGCACGCAGAGAGACAACCCAGTCATACTTACGACCATCGCCCATTACACCAACGGAACGTACCGGCAGGAACACAGTGAACGCCTGGCTGACTTTGTCGTACAGGTCCGCTTTACGCAGTTCTTCAATGAAGATGGCGTCAGCACGGCGCAGCAGGTCACAGTACTCTTTCTTCACTTCACCCAGCACACGAACGCCAAGGCCTGGTCCCGGGAATGGGTGACGGTACAACATGTCGTACGGCAGGCCCAGCTCCAGACCAATCTTACGCACTTCGTCTTTGAACAGCTCTTTCAGCGGTTCAACCAGGCCCATCTTCATCTCTTTCGGCAGGCCGCCCACGTTGTGGTGAGATTTGATGACGTGTGCTTTACCGGTTGCAGACGCCGCAGATTCGATAACGTCAGGGTAGATGGTGCCCTGCGCCAGCCACTTCACGTCTTCCAGTTTCAGCGCTTCTTCATCGAATACTTCAACGAAAACGCGACCGATGATTTTACGTTTTGCTTCCGGATCGTTTTCGCCAGCCAGCGCTGACAGGAAGCGATCTTCTGCCGGAACGTGAACAATGTTCAGACCAAAGTGATCGCCAAACATATCCAGAACCTGCTCTGCTTCGTTGAGACGCAGCAGGCCGTTGTCGACGAATACGCAAGTCAGGTTTTTACCGATAGCGCGGTGCAGTAGCATTGCGGTTACGGAGGAATCCACGCCACCAGAGAGGCCGAGGATGACTTTATCGTCGCCTACCTGCTCACGGATGCGGGCTACAGCATCGTCGATAATTTTCGCTGGCGTCCACAGGGCTTCACACTGGCAGATATCACGCACAAAACGCTCCAGCATGCGCATACCCTGGCGGGTGTGAGTCACTTCCGGGTGGAACTGTACGCCATAGAAGCGTTTTTCTTCGTTAGCCATAATGGCAAACGGGCAGCTTTCGGTGCTGGCTACGGTGACGAAGTCGGACGGGATAGCGGTAACTTTATCGCCGTGGCTCATCCAGACATCGAGCAGCGGTTTACCGTCTGCGGTCAGCGCATCTTCGATACCGCGAACCAGTGCGCTGTCGTTTACGACTTCAACCTGCGCGTAGCCAAATTCACGTTCGTTAGAGGCTTCAACGTGACCGCCCAACTGCATCGCCATGGTCTGCATACCATAGCAAACGCCGAATACCGGTACGCCTGCTTCAAAGACATACTGCGGCGCACGCGGACTGTTTTCTTCAGTAGTACTTTCCGGGCCGCCGGAAAGAATAATGCCGCTTGGATTGAAGTCACGAATTTGTGCTTCTGTCACATCCCACGCCCACAGTTCGCAGTAAACGCCCAGCTCACGCACGCGGCGCGCAACCAGTTGAGTATACTGGGAACCGAAGTCCAGAATGAGGATGCGATGCTTATGAATGTTTTCCGTCATTGACGCTTATTCCGAGGCAAGTGAAACAGATAATATAAATCGCCCGACATGAAGTCGGGCGAAGAGAATCAGGAGCCCAGACGGTAGTTCGGGGACTCTTTAGTAATGGTCACGTCGTGAACGTGGCTTTCCTGAATGCCCGCACCGCTGATACGTACAAACTCCGCTTTAGTACGCAGTTCGTCGATAGTACCACAGCCGGTCAGGCCCATACAGGAGCGCAGGCCACCCATCTGCTGGTGAATGATCTCTTTCAGGCGACCTTTATAAGCTACGCGACCTTCGATACCTTCCGGCACCAGTTTGTCGGCAGCGTTATCGCTCTGGAAATAACGGTCAGAGGAACCTTTGGACATCGCGCCCAGGGAACCCATACCACGGTAAGATTTGTAAGAACGGCCCTGGTAGAGTTCGATTTCACCCGGAGATTCTTCAGTACCCGCCAGCATGGAACCCACCATTACCGCGCTTGCGCCAGCGGCGATAGCTTTGGCGATGTCGCCGGAGAAGCGAATACCACCATCTGCGATAACCGGAATACCTGTGCCTTCCAGCGCTTCAACTGCGTCAGCAACGGCAGTGATCTGCGGAACACCTACGCCAGTAACGATACGAGTAGTACAGATAGAACCAGGGCCGATACCGACTTTAACCGCGCTGCAACCAGCTTCTGCCAAAGCGCGTGCACCTGCAGCTGTTGCCACGTTGCCGCCGATGATTTGCAGATCCGGATATTTAGCACGGGTTTCACGGATACGCTGCAAAACGCCTTCTGAGTGACCGTGGGAGGAGTCGATCAGCAGAACGTCAACGCCAGCGGCAACCAGCGCGTCAACACGCTCTTCGTTACCCGCACCTGCGCCAACTGCAGCACCAACACGCAGACGGCCTTGCTCGTCTTTACAGGCGTTCGGTTTACGTTCCGCTTTCTGGAAATCTTTCACGGTGATCATGCCGATCAGGTGGAATTCGTCATCAACCACCAGCGCTTTTTCAACGCGTTTTTCGTGCATTTTTGCCAGCACCACTTCACGGGCTTCACCTTCACGCACGGTGACCAGACGCTCTTTCGGCGTCATGTAAACGCTAACCGGCTGGTTCAGGTCGGTAACAAAACGCACGTCACGACCGGTGATAATACCCACCAGTTCGTTTTCTTCGGTAACGACCGGATAGCCCGCAAAACCGTTACGCTCGGTCAGTTCTTTCACTTCGCGCAGCGTCGTGGTTGGCAGAACAGTCTGCGGATCAGTCACCACACCAGATTCGTGTTTTTTCACACGGCGAACTTCTTCTGCCTGGCGTTCAATGGACATGTTTTTGTGGATAAAGCCGATACCGCCTTCCTGAGCCAGAGCAATAGCCAGGCGCGCTTCCGTTACGGTATCCATTGCTGCGGAAAGCATAGGGATATTCAGACGAATAGTTTTCGTCAGCTGGGTGCTGAGGTCAGCAGTATTCGGCAGAACGGTAGAATGAGCAGGAACGAGGAGAACGTCGTCAAACGTCAGAGCTTCTTTAGCGATACGTAGCATGGGCAATATCTCGACCAGAGTGGTTAATAAATATTGCCGCGGCATTATACAGAGCGTAACCGATTGCATCTACCCCTTTTTGCAAAAAATGCTTGCTATCCCCGGAGGGCGGGTTACTATCGACTGAATAACCTGCTGATTTAGAATTTGATCTCACTCACATGTTACCTTCTCAATCCCCTGCAATTTTTACCGTTAGTCGCCTGAATCAAACGGTTCGTCTGCTGCTTGAGCATGAGATGGGACAGGTTTGGATCAGCGGCGAAATCTCTAATTTCACACAACCGGCTTCCGGTCACTGGTACTTTACACTCAAAGACGACACCGCCCAGGTACGCTGCGCGATGTTCCGCAACAGCAACCGCCGGGTGACCTTCCGCCCACAGCATGGGCAACAAGTTTTAGTTCGCGCCAATATTACGCTCTACGAGCCGCGCGGCGACTACCAGATAATCGTTGAGAGTATGCAGCCGGCCGGTGAAGGGCTGCTGCAACAGAAGTACGAACAGCTCAAAGCGAAGTTGCAGGCTGAAGGTTTGTTCGATCAGCAATACAAAAAACCACTTCCCTCCCCTGCGCATTGCGTTGGTGTGATCACCTCAAAAACCGGTGCTGCGCTACATGATATTTTGCATGTGTTAAAACGTCGCGATCCTTCTCTACCGGTGATCATCTACCCCACCGCCGTTCAGGGCGATGACGCGCCGGGGCAAATTGTTCGCGCCATTGAACTGGCGAATCAGCGCAATGAGTGCGACGTGTTGATCGTTGGGCGCGGCGGCGGTTCGCTGGAAGATTTATGGAGTTTTAACGACGAACGCGTAGCGCGGGCTATTTTTGCCAGCCGCATTCCGGTCGTCAGCGCCGTCGGGCATGAGACGGATGTGACCATTGCCGATTTTGTTGCCGATCTGCGTGCGCCAACGCCGTCTGCCGCCGCTGAAGTAGTAAGCCGTAATCAGCAAGAGTTACTGCGCCAGGTGCAATCGGCCCGTCAACGGCTGGAGATGGCGATGGATTATTATCTCGCCAACCGTACGCGTCGCTTTACGCAGATTCATCATCGCTTGCAGCAGCAGCATCCGCAGCTCCGGCTGGCACGCCAGCAAACCATGCTTGAACGCCTGAAAAAACGGATGAGCTTTGCGCTGGAAAATCAGCTTAAGCGTGCCGGGCAACAGCAGCAGCGATTAACACAGCGGCTGAATCAGCAAAATCCACAGCCGAAGATTCATCGCGCGCAAACGCGCATTCAGCAACTGGAATATCGTTTAGCAGAAATCCTGCGCGCACAGCTTAGCGCCACGCGTGAACGTTTCGGTAATGCAGTAACGCACCTCGAAGCCGTAAGCCCACTGTCAACGCTGGCGCGTGGATACAGCGTTACTACTGCTACTGACGGCAATGTACTGAAAAAAGTGAAGCAAGTTAAAGCGGGTGAAATGCTAACCACACGTCTGGAAGACGGCTGGATAGAAAGTGAAGTAAAAAACATCCAGCCGGTAAAAAAATCGCGTAAAAAGGTTCATTAAGCCAGCACGAATTCAACGCGTTTTTTCGATATCAAGCCATGCCCGTGCTGACAGAAGTAATCTACTGCACCGCAGGCTTTTAACACCTGCAACGGTTGATGGCAGTCTGGACAAAGAGCTTTCATTTCAATAACTTCCCCGCAGGATGGGCAATGCGCATGGCCGTTATCCTGATCAAGCACATGCTGACATTGTGGACAATGCAGTTCCATATGAATTCCTCCGGTAGCCACCCCTCTACATTCATAGAGGGAATGGCAGATAAAATACTTACGGATAATTATTTATTTTTCTTGATGTGCTTCATCAGACGCTTACGTTTACGCATCTGGGTTGGCGTCAGGGTGTTACGCTTGTTCGCATACGGGTTTTCCCCTTCTTTGAACTGAATACGAATCGGCGATCCCATTACGTCCAGCGATTTGCGGAAGTAGTTCATCAAGTAACGCTTGTAGGAATCAGGCAGGTCTTTCACCTGATTACCGTGAATCACCACAATCGGCGGGTTATAACCACCGGCGTGGGCATATTTCAGCTTCACACGACGACCGCGTACAAGCGGCGGTTGGTGATCTTCAACAGCCATCGTCATGATGCGCGTCAGCATAGAGGTCCCCACACGACGGGTGGAGCTGTCATACGCTTCACGTACTGATTCAAACAAGTTACCAACACCACTGCCGTGCAAGGCAGAGATAAAGTGCACACGAGCAAAATCGATAAAGCCCAGACGGAAGTCCAGCGTTTCTTTCACCTGCTCTTTCACTTCCTGACTCAGGCCATCCCACTTATTCACCACAATGACAAGTGAGCGCCCACTATTGAGAATAAAGCCCAGCAGCGAGAGATCCTGATCGGAAATACCTTCGCGCGCATCAATCACTAACATCACCACGTTGGCATCTTCAATGGCCTGCAACGTTTTGATTACGGAGAATTTCTCTACAGCATCGGTGATTTTACCGCGTTTACGTACGCCAGCGGTGTCAATGAGCACATACTCACGTCCATCGCGTTCCATTGGAATGTAGATACTGTCACGCGTCGTACCAGGCATGTCATAAACAACAACGCGCTCTTCACCAAGAATACGGTTAGTGAGTGTAGACTTACCTACGTTCGGACGACCCACAATCGCCAGTTTGATCGGCAGACTTTGCGGGTCGAAGTCGTCTTCCTCTTCTTCTTCGCCGTTCTCTTCCGCTTCAAATTGCGCCCAGTATTCAGCGTCTTCGTCGACTTCCTCTTGCGGTGCGAGATCTTCCATCCACGGCAGCAGCACATGCTCCAGCAGACTTAATACGCCACGACCGTGAGACGCGGCGATCGGGTAGATTTCACCTAAACCAAGCGAGTAGAAATCAACCACGGCCTGATCGGGATCCAGACCGTCAGTTTTGTTTGCCACCAGGAAGGTCGGTTTTTCACGGGAGCGCAGATGTTTGGCAATCGCTTCATCTGCCGGCATCAGGCCCGCGCGCGCATCCACCATAAACAGTACGACGTCCGCTTCTTCAATCGCCAGCAGCGACTGTTCCGCCATGCGGGTTTCTACACCGTCTTCTGTGCCATCAATCCCGCCGGTATCAATACAGATAAACTCACGGCCTTCAATTTCCGCACGACCGTACTTACGGTCACGAGTCAGACCCGGGAAATCCGCAACCAGCGCATCTCGGGTGCGAGTTAGACGGTTAAATAACGTGGATTTTCCTACGTTAGGGCGCCCGACAAGCGCGACCACAGGTACCATGTTTAAAGCCTCATTTTTATAAATCATCAGACAACGCACGCTATATTCGCGTCGTTGTTAAAAACAGGAAAACGGCCCCTGTCCAGGAGCCGTTTTCAAAGTGAACGACAGAGACGATTAACGTGTAATAGAGTACACGGTTCCGTCTTTTGCCTGGATCAGCAGTTTGCCGTCAGCGGCAACCGGTTCAGTCTGGAAACCGGAACTATCAACTTTTTGCTGGGCAACGAAACGACCATCTTCGACGTTAATCCAGTGCAGATAACCTTCGCTGTCACCTACCACCAGGTTGCCATTATACAGCACCGGAGAAGTCAGCAGGCGATGCAACAGATCGCTTTGTGTCCACAGCGTAACGCCGCCATCAATGGTCAACGCCATCACCCGGTCATTTTGATCGACCAGATAGATGCGATTGCCGTCGACGATGAAATCATTCACCGAACCCAGTTCGCGTTTCCACATAATCTGACCACTGCGCAGATCAAGCGCCGTCAGGTTACCATTATAGGCCAGCGCGAAAACAACGCCGTTAACAACGACGGGAGTCGTGTCAACATCGCTCAGACGGTCAATTTCGGTAGAACCGGTCGCCTGGGAAATACGCTGCTGCCAAATCATCTGGCCCTGTTCCATCAGCACTGCGCTGACGCGACCATTATCGCCACCCACGACGGCCGCACCAAAAGCCGTTGCCGGCGCAGACTCGCCACGCAAAGAGAGCGAAGGCATATCGAGGTTAACTGTCCATTTGACAGCGCCGTCAGCTTCGTTCAGCGCTTGTAACTGACCGTTACTGGTGTGGATTAACACCAGACCGTCGCTGACCACCGGGCGAGAAAGTGCTTCACCCGCGACTTTAGTTTGCCATGCCACAGTACCATCGCTGGTATTCAGCGCGTAAACCTGCGCCTTTTCGCTGCCAATGTAGACATGCCCACCAGACACGGTCACACCGCCAGAAAGTAATGCAGGCTCTTTAGAGAACCAGCCATCTTTCTCGGCCAGGCTGACAGACCAGATTTCTTTGCCATCATCCGCATTCAGCGCTTTTACTAAACCAGCGCGGTCCGCTGCATAGACAACGTTGTCCGCCAGTGCCGGATGAAGATTGGAATAGAAGTTGCCAATGCCGCTACCAACGGAAGTGCTCCACGCCGTGGTCGGCGTAAACTGGTTTTCAACGGTTGGCAATGGGGACATCTTTACCACATCTTCTTCGCTGTTAAACAGCGAACAGCCGCTTAAAAGGGTAACGGAAAGCAGTCCTGGCAGCAGTAATTTACGCAATTGCATCGGGTCCCTCTCAGATGGACAAATTATTAATTTTCATCTGCATCATTTCGCTCAGTGCCGGAGTAACATCGCTTTTCACGCCTGCTTCCCATGCACTACGCGCACCTTGCTTATCACCTTTGCTCAGCAATGCTTCACCACGCAGGTCGGCAACAATGGCAGCCCACCCTTCACCTTTGATGGTATCAAGGGTTTTCAGCGCGGCATCAGCCTGCTTGAGCTGTACCTGAACGCGAGCAAGACGCAGATTTATCACGGCTTTGAGATTTTCATCGCTCGTGTCTGCCAGCCCCTGTTGTAACTGGGCGGCAGCTTTCTCTAGTTCATTTTTGTCAACAAATTGCTGCGCAAGTTCCAAAGAAGCCAGCGCACCATAAGTATTTTTATTTTCAGCAGCAAATTTTTCCGCCGCCGGGATGCTATCCGGTTTGCCTTCGCTCACTGCGGTAACCGCATTTTGATAGGCAAGAGAAGCGGAGCGTGCAGAATCAACCTGATGGCTGTTCCAGTAGCGCCAGCCAATCAGTGCGCCAACGCCCAAAATCACCCCAACAGCCAGTGCTTTGCCATTTTCAGCAAAAAAGCGTTTAACCGCTTCTACCTGGTCGTTTTCGTTCTCGTAAATTTCCACGCTGTCCTTCTCCTTCCTTAACCCAGTAACGTGCGCAAATGCGCGGCTACGCTATCCTGCGCAACTGCCGTTTGCTCACCAGAGCGCAAATCCTTCACTACTGCTGTGCCGTTAGCCACTTCAGACTCACCCAGCACCACAGCAACGCGGGCACCCCATTTATCAGCACGGGCAAACTGTTTCTTAAAGTTGCCGCCGCCGTGGTTGGTCATCAATTTCACGCCCGGTAATTCATCACGCAGACGCTCAGCTAATGCCATAGCCGCAGATTGTGTATCAGCACCTGAAGCCACCAGGTATATATCGACAACAGGATCGGCTTTAAATTCCGGATTAACGGCCTGTACTAACAATACAAGACGTTCGAGGCCCATCGCAAAACCGACAGCCGGTGTTGCACGACCGCCCAGTTGTTCCACAAGACCGTCATAACGACCGCCTGCACACACGGTGCCCTGGGAGCCGAGACTGTTAGTCACCCACTCGAAAACGGTACGGTTGTAGTAATCCAGACCACGCACCAGACGCTGGTTTACGGTGTAAGCGATCCCCGCGCTCTCAAGCAGTTTGCACAGACCAGCAAAGTGCTCACGAGATTCCTCGTCCAGATAATCACCTAATGCCGGAGCGTCGTTGAGAAGCGCCTGCACTTCCGGATTTTTTGAATCCAGCACGCGCAGCGGGTTAGTGTACATGCGGCGTTTGCAGTCTTCGTCCAGCTTTTCTTTATGCTGCTCAAGGAATGCCACCAGCGCATCGCGGTAATTGGCGCGTGCTTCCAGCGAACCGATAGAATTCAGCTCAAGAGTTACGTGTTCGGAAATACCCAGCGCGCGCCACCAGCGGGCGGTGAGCATAATCAGTTCAGCGTCGATATCCGGACCTTGCAGACCGAAAACTTCGCAGCCCAACTGATGGAACTGACGATAACGCCCTTTCTGCGGACGCTCGTGACGGAACATCGGCCCGATATACCACAGACGCTGTTCCTGATTGTACAGAAGACCATGCTCGATGCCGGCGCGTACACAGCCCGCCGTCCCTTCAGGGCGCAGAGTCAGGCTGTCGCCATTGCGATCCTCAAAGGTGTACATCTCTTTTTCAACCACGTCGGTGACTTCACCAATCGCACGTTTGAATAGCGGGGTCTGCTCTACAATCGGCAAGCGGATTTCACTGTAACCGTAGCTGCCGAGCACGTTTTTCAGTGTGCCTTCAATGCGCTGCCAGATGGCCGTTTCGCCAGGCAGGTAATCGTTCATGCCGCGAATGGCTTGAATGTTTTTTGCCACGTTTATTCTCTTTCTGAATATAAAAATGAACCCTCAACGCTTCCCTCAATGTTTGGGGAGCCATGCGGGTTCAATCATACACGGGAAGCGAGGCGCTTCCCATCACGTTATTATTTTTCGACCTGCTGAACGTCAATTCGACGCGCTTCGTCCAGCTGACTGGCTTTCGCACGAATGCGTGCTTCCAGCTGGTCGATCATATCGTTGTTGTCCAGACGGTCTTTGCGCACGCCATCTTCATAGAGGCCGCTTTTCTTGTTGCCGCCGGTGACGCCGAGTGTAGAAACCAGCGCCTCACCTGGGCCATTCACCACGCAGCCGATAATCGAAACGTCCATCGGAGTGATGATATCTTCCAAGCGTTGCTCCAGCGCGTTAACCGTACCGATAACATCAAACTCCTGACGCGAACAGGTCGGACAGGCGATGAAGTTGATACCTCGCGAACGGATACGCAGCGATTTCAAAATATCGAAACCGACTTTGATCTCTTCGACCGGATCGGCCGCCAGTGATACGCGCAGCGTGTCGCCGATGCCTTCAGACAGCAGCAGACCTAAACCAATGGCGGATTTTACTGCCCCGCTGCGCGCGCCACCCGCTTCGGTGATCCCCAGATGCAGCGGCTGATCGATTTGTTTTGCCAGCAAACGATAAGACTCAACAGCGAGGAAGACGTCAGACGCTTTCACGCTGACTTTGAACTGATCGAAGTTCAGGCGATCGAGATGATCAACATGGCGCATGGCGGATTCCAGCAACGCCTGCGGCGTCGGTTCGCCATACTTTTCTTGCAGATCTTTTTCCAGCGATCCGGCGTTAACGCCAATGCGGATCGGAATGTTTTTATCGCGCGCACAGTCAACTACCATGCGAATACGCTCTTCATTACCGATATTGCCAGGGTTAATACGCAGACAATCGACGCCGTATTCCGCTACTTTCAGCGCAATGCGATAGTCGAAGTGGATGTCAGCCACCAGCGGCACGTTAACCCGCTGTTTGATGAGTTTGAACGCTTCTGCCGCGTCCATCGTCGGTACGGAGACACGGACGATATCAGCGCCAACGCGTTCCAGCGCCTTGATTTGATTGACCGTTGCTTCGACATCTGTCGTACGCGTATTGGTCATGGACTGTACGGCGATGGGAGCACCATCGCCAATCGGCACATTCCCAACGTAAATACGTGTTGATTTTCTACGTTGAATTGGAGCCTGGTTATGCATGAAAAATCTCCCGCGTTACCCGTCTGTTACTGCGCCGGTGATTGTTCGGCATTGAGGGTCAGACGCGCAACCTGGTTAGTTCTGATAAAACGACTCAGATCGACAGGTTTCCCTTGATACTGGATCTGTACTGCGGCTGGCGCACCAATTTTCAGTTTGTACGGTGCCTGGCCGGTTAAGTTCAAATTACCGTCTTTACGCTGCATACCGCTAAACAATTTTTTACCGGTAGCATCAGTGACCTCCAGCCAGCAATCGGCAGTAAAGTTCATCACCAGCGCATTCGGATCAGCCACCGGCGTGGTCACGCCAGCCTGATCGGTTGGCAACGGCGCAGCACCATCTGGCGTTGTTGCTGCCGTTGGTGCCGGGGTCGCGGCGGTATCAACATTTGCCTGCGAAGGCGAAACAACCGCATTCTGTTGCGGATCAACAGCTGGTGCTGGCGCAGTTACGGCAGGTGTTTGCGTGTTGGTTGCGGTAGTATCCACAGACGCTGGCGGCGTGGACGTTGTAGCCGGGTCTGTAGTTGTCGACGTATTTAACGGAACACTCTGCCCCTGCTCGCTATTACTGCTCAGTTCCGCCGAAGATTGATCGGCCATAGTGGTGATCTCTTCCTGCTGAGCTTTGTGGTCTTGCCACCACCAGGCACCGCTCAGGCCGATAACCACAAACAACACCAGCCAGGTGAAGGTCATCAGCCAGCCATCACGTTTTTTGCGGCGTTTACCGAGGGAAAAACTCTGCATTGGCGCAACTTTTGCAGCCCGTAGTGGAGCCTGCTTTTCCAGCCCTGGCAGCAGTTCTTCTTCTGGAATATGTACCAGACGCGCATAAGAGCGGATATATCCGCGCAGGAATGTTGAAGCAAGATCGGCGGGTGCCTTATCTTCTTCAATGTCGCGTACCGTGGAAACCTTCAGGCAAAGTCGCTCGGCAACGGCCTGCTGACTAAGTCCTAGTTGTTCGCGAGCATTACGCAGGCGAGCGCCGGTAGTAAGTGCTTCATTTTGGTCGTGCGTGGCTTCAGTATTCATTCGCTGCAGGTACGTTTAAATGAGAATTGAGATGCCGGTGAACCATCATGCTCACCCACACCGCGAAACATCCGTTAAGTTAACCGTTATCATACAGTATAAGACCGTCTGTGTGCTCGTGACAAAGCCCACATTCACTAAGGCTAACTTACTGTTGCATCGTTACATACTGCCTTAAAGTCAGCAAAAACGCACCGTTAATATTGACCAGACAATTGCAACTTAATACTTCATTCATAAAACATTACGCCACGGTACATAAAGTAACCGTGGCGTAATGGCTATCAGACCGCTTTAATGTCGATGGCTTCACCCTGCATCCGTTTACGCAGGGTACGTTTCGTACGGTCGATAACATCGCCCGCCAACTGACCACAGGCAGCATCGATATCATCACCACGCGTTTTACGCACAATAGTGGTGAAACCGTAGCTCATCAGCACTTTTGAGAAACGGTCGATACGGCTGTTCGAGCTGCGTCCATACGGCGCACCCGGGAACGGGTTCCACGGGATCAGGTTGATCTTACACGGCGTATCTTTCAGCAGTTCCGCCAGTTGGTGAGCGTGTTCAGTGCCGTCGTTAACGTGGTCAAGCATCACGTATTCAATAGTGACTCGGCCTTGATTGGCGTTGGATTTCTCCAGATAACGGCGCACCGCAGCAAGGAACGTTTCGATATTGTACTTTTTGTTGATCGGCACAATTTCGTCACGAATTTCGTCGTTCGGCGCGTGCAGGGAAATTGCCAGTGCAACGTCGATCATATCGCCCAGTTTATCCAGCGCCGGAACTACACCGGAAGTAGAAAGCGTGACGCGACGTTTAGACAGGCCAAAACCGAAATCATCAAGCATGATTTCCATCGCCGGAACGACGTTGTTCAGGTTGAGCAGCGGCTCGCCCATGCCCATCATCACTACGTTAGTGATTGGGCGCTGACCGGTGACTTTTGCTGCGCCGACGATTTTCGCCGCACGCCACACCTGGCCAATAATTTCCGATACCCGCAGGTTGCGGTTAAAGCCCTGCTGGGCGGTGGAACAGAATTTACACTCCAGCGCACACCCCACCTGCGAAGAGACGCAGAGCGTGGCACGGTCGTCTTCCGGGATATACACCGTTTCGACGCGCTGATCGCCAACGGCGATCGCCCATTTAATGGTGCCGTCGGATGAACGCTGTTCTTCAACCACTTCCGGTGCGCGGATTTCCGCCACCTCTTTCAGTTTGCCGCGCAACACTTTGTTGATGTCGGTCATCTCATCAAAGTTGTCGCAGCAATAGTGATACATCCACTTCATCACCTGATCGGCGCGGAAGGGTTTTTCACCTAAATCTTTAAAAAACTCCCGCATCTGCTGACGGTTGAGATCCAGCAGGTTGATTTTTCCATCTTTCGTGGTGACGTTTTCAGGTGTGACTAATTGTTCAGACATATGCTATTCCGGCCTCGTTATTACACGTTATGGCCCCTGGAGGGTTGAAAAAAGAAACGCCCCGGTGAGCGGCTGCTCGTCCGGGGGCGCTGCATTGTACAAATTCTGGCGCACGGATGCCACGTTTGCACGCGGCATTTACGAAATTATTAACGGGTGCGCGGGCACACTTCGCCTTCGCCAAAGAAATAAGCGATTTCGCGAGCGGCAGATTCGACGGAATCAGAACCGTGGGTACCGTTTTCGGTCAGGCTGTCAGCGTAATCAGCGCGCAGAGTACCAGCCAGTGCGTTTGCCGGATTGGTCGCGCCCAGCAGATCGCGGTGACGCTGAACGGCGTTTTCACCTTCCAGCACGGAAACCACGATCGGGCCAGAGGTCATGAATTCAACCAGACCATCAAAGAACGGTTTTCCATCGTGTTCAGCATAAAAGCCACGTGCCTGTTCAACGGTCAGGTGCAGCATTTTGGTGCCAACAATTTTGAACCCTGCAGCTTCAAAGCGCGCAAAGATATTACCAATGACGTTTTTTGCTACCGCGTTCGGTTTGATGATGGAAAAAGTACGTTCAATAGCCATTTTTACCTCTGTAAATTGTTCTGTTGTTGTCTGTACCAGCGTACGAGATGGCGCGGATTATAATGAGCAACAGGGCCGTTGACTATTGATGAAGGTAACATTTTTTTAAAATAAAATGAGTTTTAGCAACAATCAGGGACAAAACAGACTATTGCATGACAAATTTCACTGTCGCGATTTGCCCCACGTCATCCATCACCAGCAATTGATAATCACCTTTATCCGTCAAATGCAGGGTCACGTTGCGCCCGCGTTCAGTTAACGGTTCGCCATTCAGAAACCACCAGCGTTCACCTGCCCCTCCACTTGATTGCAACGGCAAAGTCGCTTCCGCTGCGCCCGGTAAACGTTTAATAATCGCGCCATCGCGAACGCCTGTCAGCTGCAGCGGGAGCTGGGCATCGTGACCGTATGGCGGGCAACTTGTCGAGGCCGGTGGTAAGCGCACAGCGCGACGTTCTGATGCGGGCAGCCAGGGTTCCAGCGGTAGCGGCCAGACATTTATCATTTCTTGTCGCGCTTGCGGGCAATCAGCGGCAACACGTTTGCCATTTTCATCCAGCCAGATGGGGAAACGAATGCCATTAATGCCTTCCTGCTCCGGCAGTAATAGAGTTGGCGGCTGACTCCCGTCCAGCAGCCAGGTTGCCAGGCGGCGGCGACAGTTACCGTCACCTTCCGGCAAAGACTGTCCGCCCGGCCAGCAGATAACGCCACGAGTGACTGAGTTCGGGCGCGGGTCTTCCGGCAGATTCGCACTGCGCGACAGTAAGATATTATTGACCTGATTCAACAATGGTACGGCACTGGCAAAGCCAAACTGACCAACAACGGGCGTGCCGTCCGGTCTGCCAGTCCAGATCCCAATGACATAGCGAGCGTTAACCCCAATCGCCCAGGCGTCACGATAGCCATAGCTGGTGCCCGTTTTCCATGCCAGTGGGGCGACGCGCGGCAAGGCACTATCCGGCAAGGGTTGCGCTTCATCAGCCATAATCCGGCGAATGATCCACGCCGCCCCCGACGACATTAAAGGCCGTTCAAGCAGCGGATCGTCAGGCTGTAAGCGCAATTTGCCTGCCTTGCCGTGGCGAGCAAACGCGGTATACGCTGCCGCCATATCTTCCAGTTTTGCACCAGCGCCGCCGAGAATGAGTGAAAGATTCGGCGCAGCACCGTTGGGCAAATATAACGGCAATCCAACATTGCGTAACTTTGCCGCAAACCGTTTCGGTCCATAGGCTTCCAGCACCTGCACAGCAGGTAAGTTCAGCGAGCGCACCAGCGCCTCGCTCATGCTGATCGGGCCATGAAAACCGCTATCAAAGTTACCTGGTCGATAATCACCGGTGCGCCGGGGGACGTCTTGCAGCAGTGATGCCGGGTGGATCAAGCCTTCATCCAGCGCCAGACCATAAACAAACGGTTTGAGCACTGATCCTGGCGATCGGATCGAATTGACCATATCAACATGACCAAAGCGTGAATCATCGTTGAGATCAACCGATCCCACCCAGCCGCGAACACGCATATCGGTATGATCAACCACGATCATCGCCAGTGAGCTGCGCGGTGGCAACCGCCCTTTCCAGTTTTGCGCCAGTTCTTCCAGACGTCGTTGAAGACCGGCATCCAACGTAGTAGTGATTTTGTCGCTTTTGCTTTTACCGAGCATCATGCGCGAAAACAGCGGTGCCAGTTGCGGCATTTGTCGGGGGGCCAGCCAGATGGGTTCTTCCCTTGACTCTTTTACCTGCTCACGGGACCACACACCTTGCACGGCCATCCGTTCGAGCACTTTATTACGCGCGGCTTCGGCACGCTCCGGCCAACGATCCGGGCGAAGACGGCTGGGCGCTTGCGGCAAAACCGCCAGCATTGCCGCCTCGGAATAGCTTAAATTCGCAGGCGATTTTCCGAGATAAGCCCAACTTGCCGCACCGATCCCCTGCAACGTACCGCCAAACGGAGCGCGGTTAAGATACAAGGTCAGAATTTCACGCTTAGACAGATGCCATTCCAGTTGCAACGCGCGCCAGAGCTGGCGAATTTTGCCGCCAAATGTTTTGGGGTGAGGATCAAGCAGACGAGCAACCTGCATAGTGAGCGTGCTGCCACCGGAAATAACCCGTCCCGAAGTGAGATCTTGCCATGCTGCGCGCGCCACCGAGAATGGATTCACCCCCGGATGCTTCCAGAACCAGCGATCTTCATAATTGATCAGCGCTTCAAGGTAACGTGGAGAAACATCTTCGATTGTTACCGGATAACGCCAGATGCCGTCAGCATCGGCGAAGCGCCAGAGCGGCGTACCATCCTGCGCCACGACCACTCGTGCGGGATTGACTTCATGCAGCGGTAGAGGCCAGAGTTTATCTGCTCCCCACGCTGCAAGAAAAAGGAGAAAGGGCGCGGCTGCCAACGTTATCCAGCAGCCGCGTTTGGTTAACAAGCGAGGCATTTACGGTCTGACAATCAGCAGATCTTCAGCCGCGCCGGTCGCCCGCCATTGGGGAACATACATTGATTCCACCATCGGTTGCGGTACCTGATACGTTCCCGGCGTCACCGCCCGCGCCAGATACACCAGCGTTACCGGTTGGTATTCATCAACGGCAACCGCCGCCACAAAGCGATCGTCACGGAACTCAATGTGCTTAATGCTCGCCTGCTGCATCTGGTTCAGTAAGTTCTGCACTTCGCCACCACTTTGCTCCAGGCTGGCGCTACCGTTCGCCAGATTCTGGTTTTCCAGTTCCAGACCCGCAGGCAGCAGATCCACGACTAACGCATCCGGCACGCTGTTACTGGCTTTTACCTGCAACCACACCAGCACCAGATCGCCGCTACGTAACGAGTCCAGCGATTTGCTCTTACCATCAGTACCAAGAATATGACGCTCGATTTGCAGCACATTGTTCGCCGGTAAAGGTGCGGATTGCGGATAACCGCTGGCATCCATACGCAACCATAACGGCTGATCGCCACTGTTGCTCACCTGCAAGGTGACAAGTTGATCGCTATTCAGATTGCTGTTTTGCGCTTTCTCGCCTGTCAGCTGCTCAGCTGAGAAAGAGGTTTGCGCCTGCCATTTACCGGGTAAATCCTGAATCGTACGGGCAGCCAGGAACAACGCGTTACTTTCCTGCGTCGATAGCCAGCGTTCACCAAACGCCTGCTGCGAAAGTGTGTTCAGCAAAGTGTACTGCTCATCGGGTAGCAGTTTATTTTCTTCCAGCAAGGAGAGCATTAACGCGTTGTCGCGCAGTGAACTACCGTAATCACCCAGCCATATCCGCTCATCACTATTACGCGGCGTTTTCAGCGCCAGCGCAATCGCTTCTTCACCACGCGTCGCATCACCCATGGTTTTCAGCGCAACGCCAAGTTGCAGCAGCGGTAAACCAGAAGCGGCATCTGCACGATGCTCCCAGATTTCACGCAGCGCACCCAGCGGAGCCTTTTGCTGACGGGCCAACACCAGCGCAGCGTAAGACTGTACGGCGAATTTACTGGCTTTGAGATTATCCGCGTACGGGATCGACATCATGCCCGGATCTTGTAAATAGCGCAGCAGACGCTCATTACCCCGGTTAATGGCGTCTGTCGGCACGCTGTAACCCTGTTCGCCTGCGCGGACCAGGAAATCCATCACGTAAGCCGTCAGCCAGTACTCTTCGTCACCGTTTTTATCCCACAGCGCAAAGCCGCCGTTATCACGTTGTATTTGCAGCAAACGGGAAATGCCGATATCGACCGATGCACGGCGTTTCTCATCACTGTCGCCTTTGATGCCCAACGCCTGCAGTTGGGCTGCGTTGGTATAAAGTGACGGAAACAGGCCGCTGGCGGTTTGCTCAAGACAGCCGTACGGATACGCTTTTAACTCTTTGATATAACGTGCGATGTTCAGCGGTGGTTTGCCGCTCAACAACAATTGCCCTTCCAGCGTAACAGGCGAGAAGTTTTGCAATCCATCCGCCGGAATCGCCCATGTCTCACCAGGCTGTAACGCCGTACCGTAATTAACCGTTTGTGCCGGGAACGCCGGACGGACGCCGATTTTCCACTGCTTATGCTGATCGGCAACGGTTTCACCCGGTAACGCTAACCCGCTAATGGTGGCCTGAATTTCTCCATCGCCATAACCCGGCAATGCTCGCACCGGGATAAACAGCGTAGTACGCACACCTGGCGCTAATTCAACGGCTGCGGGTGAATCGCTGACCAGTTCAAGCAAACCACTGGCGGTCAGGGCAACGTTCAGTTTTTGCGGTTTATCGGTAAGATTAGTGATATCCAGCGTCAGACGCGAGGTATCGCCACTCGCCATAAAGCGCGGCATGTTCAGTTCAGCAATCACCGGTGCGGCAACTATCACTTTACTTTCGTTGCTACCGAAGTCATCTGCCGTCCAGGCTTGCGCCATGACGCGCAATTCACCGTTAAAATCGCCAATCGGCAGTGTAACCGAGCCTTCGCCCTGTTCGTTGAGCGTTACCGGCAGCGCCTGCTGCGCGACAATATTGACGTGATTGACCGGCGGTTTACCACCACGTTTCAGCTCATCACCATCGCCACCGAAACGCAGAGCTGCCAGACGCCCCTGACCTTCAATAACCTGACCGTAAATATCGTAAATGTCTGCGCCATAGCGTTTCTGACCAAAGAACGCCTGCCACGGATCTGGCGTGACGTAGTCAGTAATATTCAGCACACCACTATCAACGGCAGACACCAGCACATTCACCTGTTTAGGCTTCTCGCCATTTTTAGTGCTGGCTTTAATTTTCACGGTTAATGGTTGATTGGGACGCATTTTTGCTGGTGTTTCCAGCGCCAGATCGAGGCGACGGTTTTCATCACCAAGCGGCAGATGCAACACACCAACCGCGCGTTTTGGCGTCGCGGAGCGAGATTTATCGCCAGGACGCACCACCAGCGTACTCAAATAAAGATCATGACGATTCCAGGTTTTATCGACCGGAATCGTCAGATCCAGCCCTTGAGCCGGAACATCAATCTCTTGCCACCACAGCGGCCCTTCACTGGACTCGACCATCGCATAACCTTTACCCGCCGTTGGCGCGGCAATATGCAACTTAATGGTATCGCCAGGGCGATAACTGGCTTTATCCAGTTTCAGCGTGACACGGTCGGGTCGCACGGCACCGCTCCCGTCGCTGTTGTCCTGCCAGCTATAGCCAGCCCAGAAACGAACACTACTGACCGCTTCATTCGGCGCTTTGACTTCCAGACGATAAGCACCCCACTCTACCGGAAAACTGACCTTGCCGGTTTCGTCCGCTTTCAGATCCAGAGTTTGTTCATTTTCGATCAGATCTTTTTGATCAAACTGTGACTGCCAGCCTTCATCTTCTGACCAGTTCCAGTAGTAATCGCGGCGTTCGCGAATCAGGCGCACCTGCAAGCCCGACACGGCTTTTTTCACGCCTTGCGCATCGCTATAAACGATGTCAAAAGCGGCGTTACTGCCTTCATCAACAATGGGCTGTTTCACCGTGCTGTCAGTACGATAATCGTAAACCGATTTCGAGGCGAACTGCGGACGGATCCCCGGCAATGCATCGGCAGGCCAGATAGCCTGCTCAGCGCGGCGCGTCACCGGGCGACCGCCCGATTCCAGCAAACTACCCTGGAAAATAACCTGTAATGGGGAATGCGTTTCCTTCCACTGGCTTTCTGTAGAAACTTCGCCGCGCCCTTTATCATCCAGCGTCAACTGAACTTCATCCAGCGTGCGGGAAAGGTTTTCGGCAGCTATATCGCCGAATTCAAAACCAGGTAAGGCTGACACAGCCTCACGCAGTGGGCGCAGGAAAAGTTGCCCTTGCAAAGTATTACCATTAGCAGGCGCACCGTACAGGTAGTATCCCACCACGGAGAATTTCACTTCATCATTCGGCGTAAGCGGGGTTTTCTCACCGGTCAGATTCAGCGCCATACGCTCTGGCATAAAATCTTCGACGTGGAAATCCCACATCCGATACTGGTTATCGCCCGTGTTAGCGCGAATATGCCACATACCGGTTGCCGCATTGCTATCGAGTGGCCAGGTTAAGTGGTAGAGGCCATTCTCCGGCTGACTAACGACGCTCCTGAGAACCTGCCCGTCGGGTTTAATCACGTCTAACTTGATGGGTTGATCGGGCAACGCTTTACCGTCTGCATCACGCAGCAAACCATTGAGGATTACCGTTTCACCCGGGCGATAAAGATCGCGCGGGCCAAACATGAAAAACTGTTTGCTATAGCCTGGCGCGCCAGCAATGTTAAATTCTGCTAAGTCCAGCGCCGGAAGTTTTAAATCGAGTAGCGTTGTCTGACCGTCTTTACGCGCCAACAGTAATGCCGCGTTTTTATCATTTTCCAGCTGCACATGCCCCTGAGCGTCACTGGTTGCCTGAGTCAGAGTCTGCCCTTTCTCATTTAATAAAGAGACTTCAATTCCTTGCTGGGCCGCGCCGTTTTCCAGACTTTGGGTAAAGATATCCAGACGATTGTGATAACGGTGAGCTGAAACGCCGATATCACTTAACGTAAACAGCGTCGCGGGATTACTGTAATCGTAACGTCCAGCCTGATTCATCACAGCCAGATACACGCCCGCCTGCTGAAGCGGTTTGATATCGCCCAGCGGCAGCAATAATTTTTCACGGGTGTTACGCGCAGGATTGAGATCAAACCGTCCGGTGTAGACCAGATCCGCCATCTGCAGCAGTTTGTCTGACTGCCAGTTCGCCAGCGAATTGCGGTATTCCCATTGGCTAATGAATGCTGGCAGAGATTCTGGCTTAACGCGAAAGAAGTTAACATCGACATTATTAACGTTGAGCGCCATTACCGGCAGCCCTTCAACGACTTTACCAGGCAGCAGCGAACCACGGCTGGCAAAACCGACGCTGGGTTGGATGTCGCGGGTAGTTATAGTTTTTTCGTAATCTTTACTGAAGGTTGCGTTGTTGAGTGCTTTGACCTCCTTGCCAATAGTAACGATCAAATCACGTTTCGGTTCGAGGTGGCGTAAACGCAGCTCTTTAAGATTATCTGACAGCTCCCAGGCACCATCCACTTTGCCGCTTTTTTTATCGACGACATGAATAACGCGTGAGAAATCCTGATCCGGGTCGAGAGGGATGGAGAACGTCAGCACCAGCGTGGCTGCACCATCAAGTTGGACTTCAGAGAGATCCAGCAATGTCAGCGCCTTACCGGCACTCTGTTGTGCCAGTTTTTGTCGCTCTGGCGCGGAGAGTTTTGCTGAACTCGCGTTTTCTGAAGAGGCCGCTTTAGTAACTTCAGAAGGCGCATCTTTTTTCACCGCTGTTGGCGCGTTATCGTTGTTGTCGCACCCTGCCAGCGCCAGCATTAGCATGCAGGCGGCTACGCGTAACTTTTTCATTTTTCATCCCTGCCACAATGGCCCGTTAGCAACGTCGAATAATTATTATGCGTGAGAATTTACGTTATGTAATTCAGTATCACGCCCATACAATCCGAATTTTAGTGAGAATTGTGGCTCAGACAGCCAAATCAGCCTCTTTTGCTTGTCGCTTTTCACTAAACATCCGACAATTTAGCCTAACCCCGGCAAAAATGGAGATGCCTATGTCCACGACATGGTTTGTAGGAGCCGACTGGCTCGCCGAACATATTGATGACCCGGAAATTCAGATTATCGATGCCCGCATGGCGTCGCCTGGACAGGAGGATCGTAACGTTGCTCAGGAGTATCTGAATGGACATATTCCCGGCGCAGTGTTTTTTGATATCGAAGCGCTTTCTGATCACACTTCCCCGCTTCCGCACATGCTGCCGCGCCCGGAAACGTTCGCCGTGGCGATGCGTGAATTAGGCGTTAACCAGGATAAGCACCTGATTGTCTATGACGAAGGTAATCTTTTCTCAGCCCCACGAGCATGGTGGATGCTGCGCACCTTTGGTGTAGAGAAAGTGTCGATTCTGGGGGGTGGACTTGCAGGCTGGCAGCGCGATGATCTGCTGTTAGAAGAAGGTGCAGTAGAGCTGCCGGAAGGAGAGTTTAACGCCGCGTTTAATCCTGAAGCCGTGGTGAAAGTAACCGATGTATTATTGGCAAGCCATGAAAATACGGCGCAAATTATTGATGCCCGCCCGGCTGCACGTTTTAACGCAGAAGTTGATGAACCTCGCCCAGGTTTACGTCGCGGACATATTCCCGGAGCACTGAATGTTCCGTGGACGGAACTGGTGCGCGAAGGCGAACTAAAAACGACCGATGAACTGGATGCGATATTTTTTGGTCGCGGCGTCAGCTACGACAAACCAATTATCGTCAGCTGCGGCTCTGGTGTAACGGCAGCCGTGGTTTTGTTAGCACTCGCGACGCTGGATGTGCCAAACGTGAAACTGTACGACGGCGCATGGAGTGAATGGGGCGCGCGGGCAGATTTACCGGTTGAGCCAGTGAAATAAGTATTTTACAGGCAATAAAAAACCGCCGAATTTGGCGGTTTTTTATTGCTAGTCTGGTTCGCGGCCTTTCCAGCAGGTTGACTTGTGTTACATGAGCAACGCAGGTGCTTCACAGCAAAACAATACTCACCAGTAACTCTCTTTTTGTCAAGCAAAAGAGAGTAATTATTGTTTATTTAGCGTATTATCGACACCGGCCCTTTCCGCCGTGTTCGGTAATAAAATAACCTGGCTTATTAGTCCGAATTCAGACAAATATAAACAAATCCTGCTCAAAATTAAAAATTCTAACCGGTAAAAGATATTACTTAAACATGTAAATTCACTTTCCTTTAAAAAACAAAAAACCGCCAAAATCAGGCGGTTTTTTGTTGCTGGTCCGGTTCGCGGCCTTTCCAGCAGGTTGTATTACCGTAGTAATGCAAGCGCGTCTCAGCGGAGACAATACTCGCCAGTAACTCTCTTTTTGTCAAGCAAAAGAGAGTTATTATTGTTCTGTTAGTGTATTATCCACTGCGGCCCTTTCCGCCGTCTCGCAAACGGGCGCTGGCTTTAGGAAAGGATGTTCCGTGGCCGTAAATGCAGGTGTTTCACAGCGCTTGCTATCGCGGCAATATCGCCAGTGGTGCTGTCGTGATGCGGTCTTCGCATGGACCGCACAATGAAGATACGGTGCTTTTGTATCGTACTTATTGTTTCTGGTGCGCTGTTAACCGAGGTAAATAATAACCGGAGTCTCTCCGGCGACAATTTACTGGTGGTTAACAACCTTCAGAGCAGCAAGTAAGCCCGAATGCCGCCCTTTGGGCGGCATATTTTAGATTATCCGATTCTGTTTAAAGTCACGCAAAAAACCACCCCAGCGACGTTCATAGAATGGCGCAATATGTTCGGTAATAAAGTGGCTAATTCCTTTTTCCCCTTTTTTCACCTGACAAATATCGATTGGTTCATCGCCAGGTAATGTATCGGTCGCTACACTTCCCGTCGCCTGAATAATTTCTTCGATATCACCATCGGCTTCAATGCCAATAAGTAAATTAGGCTGTGCCTCTTCGTTCTCTTTAATTGAACAAATAAAAGCACGCTTCACCGGCTTAATGGTTTTAAATAAGGTGGTGAGTGAATCAATCATTTGTGCTGGCGGCTCTGCGACTTCCGATAATATCAGCGATTCACCGCCTTCCAGGATTTCCTGGCTGCTCAGCGGATTTCCCTCTTCACCAATCAACAAACTGATTTCACGCGGCATAAATTCTTTACCGGTTGGCAGTTTGGCATTAAGGAAGAGCGTTTCGCCAAGTGTCATCTCAAACAGCGTGCGAACGGGCATTACGACAAATGCCTGTTCGTCTTCAACCGCCTGTTGAAGTGCTTCTAACGAGGTGAAAAAAGGAATGACGCTGGTGCCGTCTTCTTTTTCCCAGTGCTGTAAATCAAGCGCGCTATCTTCAACCACAGCCTCGCCCTGCGCCGCCGTACCAGGCACCCAGACGGTGGATTCCAGTAGAGTACGGAAAAAGGCCGGGCGGTGCGCCGGTTCAGTTGCTGCTTTTTCCAGCAGGTCTTCAAGTTCGTTTTTTGTTTCGGACATAAGAACCACAATTCATTCAACGTTCGGGGCGCAAATGCCTGATGCGCTACGCTTATCAGGCCTACAAGGGATTCGCAATTTGTTGAATTTGCAGAATTTGTAGGCCGGATAAGGCGTTTACGCCGCATCCGGCATATTAGTTTACGCCGTTAACAGATTAGCTATCGTGCGCACACCAAGTCCCGTAGCGCCCGCAAACCACTGTTCAACCGGCGCTTTACGGTAAGTCGCCGAGCAGTCGATATGCAGCCAGCCTTGCTGATAGTTCTCAACAAAGTGCGACAGGAAGCCCGCCGCCGTGCTCGCGCCTGCCGGATACGCCGCGCTTCCGGTATTGTTCAGTTCGGCAAAGTTAGACGGCAGCTGGCTGCGGTGGAACTCCGCCAGCGGCAGACGCCAGAACGGTTCGTTCTCCTGCGCGGCACTCGCCAGCAAGCGACCGGCCAGCGCATCGTCAAAACTGAACAGCGCGTGATAATCATTACCCAGCGCAGTTTTCGCCGCCCCGGTGAGGGTCGCCGCATCAATGATCATTTCCGGTTTCTGCGCACTGGCATCAATCAGACCATCGGCAAGCACCAGACGCCCTTCGGCATCAGTGTTCATCACTTCAACTTTTTTACCGTTGCGATAGGTGATGATATCGCCCAGCTTGAACGCATTGCCGCTAATCAGGTTATCCGCACAGCAGAGGAACAGCTTCACGCGCTTGTTCAGTCCGCGCGTAATGGCAAATGCCAGCGCCCCGGTAACCGTTGCCGCGCCGCCCATGTCCGACTTCATCGAGTCCATAAACGCAGTCTGTTTGATGCTGTAGCCGCCGGAGTCAAAAGTGATACCTTTACCTACCAGGCACGCGTACACTGGCGCTTCTTTATCGCCAGTTGGGTTGTAATCCAGCGCCAGCAATACCGGAGAACGTTCTGAACCGCGTCCGACGGTGTGCAGCCCCATATAACCTTGCTCACGCAGATCTTCGCCTTTGGTGATCCGATAAGTCACACGATCGCCCGCGACGTTGCTGATCAGATCAACAGCACGCTGTGCCAGTTGCGATGGTCCCAATTCTTCTGCCGGTGCGTTGATGGTGTCACGCACCCAGTCGATGATCATCAGGCGGTTATCCAGTTCCTGGCGCTGGGCATCGTCCAGATCCGGCCACTCCACTTTACGCGTGCCTTTCGGGGCTTTGTAACCTTGCCAGAATGCCCAGCAGCGATCCGCATCCCAACCTTCACCGCTTAACTGAACATGCTTGATGCCCAGACCGTCAATCTTGCGGGCCGCACGCTGGATCAGCCCCAGATCGTCTGCCCCGTTCAAATGCAGGGTAATGCCATCATTATTAATGCTGTAAGTTGCTTTTTCTCCCCAGCGCGCGTCGGCAGGTTGGGTAGAGAGGGTAATTTTCATCGCTTCTGTCATTTTAGTTATCCTTATTCGTTTAACAGCAAAACGGGCTACCCCAGGCAGCCCGTTTATTCATTCGGCCTCGTCCAGCCAGACTAACAAAATCGCTTCGAGGATTTTCTCGTTGGATGCCTGCGGGTCGTCGTCGAAATCTTCCAGATCGCAAATCCACTGATGCATATCGGTGAATCGAACCGTTTTCGGATCAAGATCGGGATACGCATCGTACAGTGCTTCGCCAATTTCGCGGCTATCGGTCCACTTAAGTCCCATACTAACCTCTGTTAATGCTCACGCGCATGGTTGATAGTGTAACGCGGGATTTCGACTACTAAATCTTCGTCGGTAACGCGCGCCTGGCAGCTTAAACGGCTTTCCGGCTCCAGTCCCCAGGCTTTGTCCAGCATGTCGTCTTCCTGCTCTGAGCTTTCCGGCAGTGAGTCAAAACCTTCACGAACGATGCAGTGGCAGGTGGTGCAAGCACAGGATTTTTCACAGGCGTGTTCAATCTCGATACCGTTACGCAGAGCTGCGTCGAGAATGGTTTCACCGCTATTAGCTTCCAGAACAGCGCCATCAGGGCAGAGATCCTGATGAGGCAAAATAACAATCTTTGGCATATTAAACCTCGTCCACGGAATGGCCTTTCAGCGCACGACGAACCGACTGGTCCATGCGGCGAGCGGCGAAATCCTGGGTTTGTTTGTCTACGTTTTTAATCGCTTGTTCGATGGCGTCAACATCATCGCCCTGCGCCACTTCACTCAGGTGAGCGGCAGCATCGTCAATGACCTGACGTTCTGCGGCGCTTAACAGCGCGGCATCAGCAGCCAGCGCGCCGTGCAGACTTTCCAGCACACGCGCCGCTTCTACTTTTTGTTCTGCCAGCATTCGGGCTTTTACGTCCTGCTCGGCATAGCTCATTGAGTCTTTGATCATCGAAGCGATTTCGCTATCGGTCAGACCGTAAGACGGTTTGACCTGAATAGACGCCTCAACGCCGGTGGATTTCTCCATCGCCGTCACGCTCAAAAGACCGTCGGCATCGACCTGGAACGTCACGCGAATATGCGCACCGCCAGCCGGTAGCGCCGGAATACCACGCAGCGCAAAACGCGCCAGTGAGCGGCAGTCCTGCACCAGTTCGCGCTCACCCTGCATTACATGGATAGACATCGCCGTCTGACCATCTTTAAAGGTGGTGAAATCCTGAGCGCGGGCCACCGGAATAGTGGTATTACGCGGAATCACTTTCTCCACCAGGCCGCCCATCGTTTCGAGGCCCAGCGACAGTGGGATCACATCAAGCAACAGCATTTCGCTGTCTGGCTTGTTACCCACCAGAATATCCGCCTGAATCGCCGCGCCAATAGCGACGACTTTATCCGGATCGATGGAAGTCAGCGGTGGACGACCGAAAAATTCGCCTACCCGTTCACGCACCAGCGGCACGCGAGTAGAACCGCCCACCATCACCACTTCCAGCACTTCATCAGCTTCTACACCCGCGTCTTTCAGCGCGCGACGACAAGCCAGTAAGGTTCGTTTTACCAGTGGCGCGATCAGTTCATTGAATTGTTCACGGCTGATTTCGCCCTGCCAGCCCGCAACGTTAACGGTCACGGAGTCCGCATCGCTCAGCGCGATTTTGGCTGCAATGGCGGCATCCAGCAGTTCACGCTGAACGCGGTTATCGCTACGATCAGGAATGCCCGCCTGCTCGCGAATGTAATCCGCCAGCAGATGGTCGAAATCATCGCCGCCGAGCGCGGAATCACCGCCGGTTGCCAGCACTTCAAACACGCCGCGACTTAAGCGCAGAATGGAAATATCAAACGTCCCGCCACCGAGGTCATAAACGGCGATCACGCCTTCCTGACCGGAATCCAGCCCGTAGGCGATAGCCGCAGCGGTCGGTTCGTTAAGTAAGCGCAGGACGTGAAGGCCCGCCAGACGCGCCGCGTCTTTGGTGCCCTGACGCTGGGCATCGTCAAAGTACGCCGGAACGGTGATAACTACACCATCCAGCTCGCCTGCCAGGGCTTCAGTTGCCCGCGCCGCCAGTGCTTTGAGGATGTCCGCAGAAACGCGCACCGGGTTCAGCAGCCCCGCCGCCGTTTCAATCATCGGCAGGCCGTTTTCGCTGGCCTGGAATTGATAAGGCAGATGCGGATAGCGTTGCTGGATATCAGCCAGCGAGCGTCCCATCAGGCGTTTAACAGAACTAATTGTGTTGGCGGTATCGAGCGCTGCATTAGTACGCGCGTCATAACCCACCGAATGCCCTTGCTGTTGATAGTGAACAACAGATGGCAGCAGGTGACGGCCTTCATGATCGGCTAACGTTTCGGCCTGACCGCTGCGCACTGTCGCCACCAGCGAGTTGGTTGTGCCCAGGTCAATACCGGCCGCCAGACGACGCTGATGCGGCGCAGCACTCAAACCAGGTTCACTAATTTGTAATAAGGCCATGTTTAGCTTCCAGAAATTAAAAATCGAGCAGTTTTTCTTCGAGTTGTTCGGCACTGCTTCGCAGTTTATCGAGAAAACGCAGCTTACGCACGGTATCCGCCGCTGCGTCCCACGTCTCGTTGTCTAACTGTTCAACCATCAACTGATGGCGGGTATCAAACATCTTTTTCACACGTTTGATAAAGCTTTCCAGCCGCGCTTCATCTTTCGCCTGTTCGATCTCGTCCAGCTCTTCGCGCAGCTCCAACTGTTCCATCAGGAACGCGGTGTCGCGCACAGTATGCTGCTCGCTGGCGAGATCAAAGCCGTGCAAAGAAAGCAAATATTCCGCGCGCATTAACGGATGACGCAGCGTTTGCCAGGCCTGGTTAATGGTTGCAGATTGCTGTACGGCGGCGAGTTGTTCCGCCTGGCTTCCGCTGGCGAATTTATCAGGATGATACTGACGTTGTAGATCCTGAAAACGCAGGCTCAGCGCCTGGGTATCGAGTTGATAGCGGGCAGGCAAGCCAAAGAGGGTGAAGTAATCCATAACATTCTCAGGGCTGCGATCCGCCGCGATAACGGCGAATCAGGTAAAACAAACCCCACGCGCAGGCGACCACGGTGGGGTTATCGGTATGCGCATCAAACGTGGAAGCTTTCGCCGCAACCACACTCATCTTTGACGTTCGGGTTGGTGAATTTAAACCCTTCGTTCAGGCCTTCTTTTACGAAGTCCAGCTGCGTACCGTCCAGAAATTGCAGGCTCTTGCCATCGACCACGACTTTCACGCCTTTGTCTTCAAACACGATGTCTTCCGGCGTCGGTTCGTCAACAAATTCCAGTACATAAGCCATACCTGAACACCCGGAGGTTCTCACGCCCAGACGCAGGCCAAACCCTTTACCGCGGTTAGCCAGAAAGGTATTTACTCGCGCTGCTGCACTGTCGCTCAGTGTAATCGACATAACCAAACCTCAACTCTTATTTTGCTTCACGTTTGCTTTTATAGTCCGCAATGGCGGCTTTGATCGCGTCTTCTGCCAGAATAGAACAGTGAATTTTCACCGGCGGCAGTTCAAGTTCTTCAGCAATATCGGTGTTTTTGATCGCCTGCGCTTCGTCGAGAGACTTCCCTTTCACCCATTCGGTGACCAGGGAGCTGGAAGCGATAGCGGAACCGCAGCCGTAAGTTTTAAAACGCGCGTCTTCAATGATACCTTCATCGTTGACTTTAATCTGCAACTTCATCACGTCGCCACAGGCCGGTGCACCCACCATGCCGCTGCCGACGTTCTCGTCGTTGTTGTCAAAGGAACCCACGTTACGCGGATTCTCGTAATGGTCGATAACTTTTTCGCTGTAAGCCATTATAAATTCTCCTGATTCCGATACCGATTAATGATGAGCCCATTCGATGCTGTTCAGATCCACGCCCTGCTTGTACATTTCCCACAGCGGAGAAAGGTCACGCAGACGACCGATGGATTTACGAACTAACTCGATGGTGTAGTCGATCTCTTCTTCAGTAGTAAAACGACCTAAAGAGAAACGGATAGAGCTATGTGCCAGCTCGTCGTTCAGCCCCAGCGCGCGCAGCACGTAGGACGGTTCGAGGCTTGCTGACGTACAGGCGGAACCGGAAGAAACCGCGAGGTCTTTCAGCGCCATAATCAGCGACTCACCTTCAACGTAATTGAAGCTGACGTTGAGAATGTTCGGCGCACCGTGTTCCAGGTCACCGTTCAGGTAAACTTCTTCGATATCTTTGATGCCGTTCCACAGACGGTTACGCAGTCCGCGCAGACGTTCCATCTCGGTCGCCATCTCTTCTTTTGCGATGCGATAGGCTTCGCCCATTCCGACGATCTGGTGAACAGGCAGAGTGCCGGAACGCATACCGCGTTCGTGACCGCCGCCGTGCATTTGCGCTTCGATGCGTACGCGCGGTTTACGACGCACATACAGCGCACCAATACCTTTCGGGCCATAGATTTTGTGACCGGAGAAAGACATCAGGTCAACTTTCAACTGGCTCAGATCGATAGGCAGTTTGCCCACGCTCTGGGTTGCATCAACGTGATAGATAATGCCACGAGCACGGCACATTTCGCCGATAGCCGCGATATCCTGTACCACGCCGATTTCGTTATTCACGTGCATGATAGAAACGAGGATGGTGTCGTCACGCATCGCTGCTTCAAGTTCTTTCAGGTCGATAATGCCGTTACGCTGCGGTGCCAGGTAGGTGACTTCAAAACCTTCGCGCTCCAGCTGACGGCAGGTATCCAGTACCGCTTTGTGTTCAGTTTTGCTGGTGATGATGTGCTTGCCTTTTTTCTGATAAAAGTTGGCTGCACCTTTGATCGCCAGGTTGTCAGATTCGGTTGCACCAGAGGTAAAGACGATTTCACGCGGATCAGCGCCGACCAGATCGGCAATCTGATTACGGGCGATATCTACCGCTTCTTCAGCCTGCCAGCCGAAACGGTGAGAACGGGAGGCCGGGTTACCAAAGGTTCCGTCCATCGTCATAAACTGCATCATTTTCTCGGCAACACGCGGGTCCACCGGCGTGGTTGCGGAGTAGTCGAGATAAATCGGTAATTTCATTGCTCTATAAACTCCGTACATCACTCAATGCAAGGAATCAGGCTACCGGCTGGATGTACGACCGTGTTTACGGAGCGCGATACGCCCCGGCCTGATTCTAATATCTTGTTATCTTTAACCTAACTGTTTCGGGTTTCAGCAAGTTGACAAACTTACGAATCTCCGGGAGCTTACATAAGTAAGTGACCGGAGTGAGTATGTGCAGTCAACGCAGATGCAACACGAAACAGGACGGTTAAATTAAGCGCGTAACTTAACGTCGATCGCGTCTTGTATGCGGGTGCGTGGCGCGTCGTGAGTATGCTGACGACCAGACACATCCAGCACTTCCTGGTTATTAACCAGTTCGCCTAAAGTAATGTTGTTGAGAAAACCGGTGAGACGGTCGCTCAAATCACGCCACAGCGCGTGGGTCAGGCATTTATCGCCGCCCTGGCAGCCGCCTTTACCCTGACAACGGGTGGCATCTACAGATTCGTCAACGGCGCTAATTACTTCGCCAACGGCGATGCTGCTGGCATCTTTGCCTAACAGATAACCACCGCCTGGTCCACGTACGCTGGAAACCAGACCATTTTTACGCAGACGGGAAAACAGTTGTTCCAGATAAGAAAGGGAAATTCCCTGACGTTCGGAAATATCAGCCAACGGTACCGGGCCCGCTTCAGAGTTGAGCGCAACGTCAAGCATTGCGGTCACGGCATAGCGCCCTTTAGATGTCAGTCTCATGTCTTACTTCACCTCAAACTCGCCCCTGCCCGGGGTTTTTTATTGTAAAAGTGGGGGTATTGCATAGCAGGGTCAAGTCTGACATTCCCGAGTAAATTGGTCAACTATTTACTTGACTGATTTAGTCGGGTATTTAACCTTCAGTGCCATTTTTTTATCGTGGCGTTTGTACCTGTTGTCGGATGCGGCGTGAACGCCATATCCGCCCTGGGGTTCTGTACACTGTAGGCCTGATAAGACGCATTACGCGTCGCATCAGGCAACGGCTGTCGGATGCGGCGTGAACGCCTTATCCGACCTACGGTTCTGTACATTGTAGGCCTGATAAGACGCGTTAAGCGTCGCATCAGGCAACCACTGTTATTCGGCCTTGTTACCTTTATTCTGCTGCTCAATAGAAGCCAGAATCCCGCGCAGGATATTCAATTCCTGGCTTTCCGGGCGCGCACGGGTAAACAGACGGCGCAATTTATTCATCACCTGCCCCGGATGGTTTTCACGGATAAAACCGGTTGCCAGCAGCGTTTGTTCCAGATGACCATAAAAACGCTCCAGATCATCGACCAGCGGATACGGCGTCTCTTCATGCTCGACCTGCTCGCCATTTTCCTGAGTTGCCAGCCAGGCCATGCGCACTTCATAGGCAATAACCTGAACCGCCATCGCCAGGTTCAGCGAGCTGTATTCCGGGTTAGCCGCAATCGCGACATGATAATGGCATTTCTGCAACTCTTCATTGGTCAAGCCGACGCGCTCACGACCAAACACCAGCGCCACCGGGGTATTTGCCGCTTCAGCGACGCTTTTCAGACCGCATTCGCGCGGGTCGAGCATCGGCCACGGCAGCGTGCGGGAGCGTGCGCTGGTGCCCACCACCAGGCTACAACCGGCTAACGCTTCGTCGAGCGTATCGACGATGTGAGCATTACCAATCACATCGCTGGCCCCTGCTGCCAGGGCAATCGCCTGGGAGTCGGGTTTCACCAGTGGATTAACCAGCCACAGATTGGTTAATCCCATTGTTTTCATGGCACGGGCAACAGAACCCATATTGCCGGTGTGTGACGTCTCCACCAGCACAATTCGAATATTTTGCAGCATTGTCTTTCTTCATCTAAAGATTATTCACGCATCTTATCATAAAACGAAGACAGATGCCGATCTCGCTGCTATACTCTGCGCCGTTTTCCCGTTCTTTAACATCCAGTGAGAGAGACCGATGCATCCGATGCTGAACATCGCCGTGCGCGCAGCGCGCAAGGCGGGTAATTTAATTGCCAAAAACTATGAAACCCCGGACGCTGTAGAAGCGAGCCAGAAAGGCAGTAACGATTTCGTGACCAACGTAGATAAAGCTGCCGAAGCGGTGATTATCGACACGATTCGTAAATCTTACCCACAGCACACCATCATCACCGAAGAAAGCGGTGAACTTGAAGGTACTGATCAGGATGTTCAATGGGTTATCGATCCACTGGATGGCACTACCAACTTTATCAAACGTCTGCCGCACTTCGCGGTATCTATCGCCGTTCGTATCAAAGGCCGCACCGAAGTTGCTGTGGTATACGATCCTATGCGTAACGAACTGTTCACCGCCACTCGCGGTCAGGGCGCACAGCTGAACGGCTACCGTCTGCGCGGCAGCACCGCTCGCGATCTCGACGGTACTATTCTGGCGACCGGCTTCCCGTTCAAAGCAAAACAGTACGCCACTACCTACATCAACATCGTCGGCAAACTGTTCAACGAATGTGCAGACTTCCGTCGTACCGGTTCTGCGGCGCTGGATCTGGCTTACGTCGCTGCGGGTCGTGTTGACGGTTTCTTTGAAATCGGTCTGCGCCCGTGGGACTTCGCTGCAGGCGAGCTGCTGGTTCGTGAAGCGGGCGGCATCGTCAGCGACTTCACCGGTGGTCATAACTATATGCTGACCGGTAACATCGTTGCTGGTAACCCGCGTGTTGTTAAAGCCATGCTGGCGAACATGCGTGACGAGTTAAGCGACGCTCTGAAGCGTTAATGACTCAGGCGGGTGATATCACTCACCCGCCCTCGCCTTTCAGGCGCTATTCCGAAATACTTCCTCACCGCTTTACTTTCTTTCGTCACTCTCCCACCATCTTTCCCCGATTAATGGATGATAAAGAAGTCGCAAGGAAAGGTTATGGCACTGCCAGTGAACAAACGCGTTCCCAAAATTCTGTTTATTCTCTTTGTTGTTGCCTTCTGCGTTTATTTAGTGCCGCGCGTTGCCATCAACTTCTTCTATTATCCTGACGATAAAATTTACGGTCCCGACCCCTGGTCGGCGGAATCCGTCGAATTTACGGCTAAGGACGGTACTCGTCTGCAAGGCTGGTTTATCCCTTCTTCGACGGGCCCTGCTGACAACGCCATCGCAACCATCATTCATGCTCACGGCAATGCCGGAAATATGTCCGCCCACTGGCCGCTGGTCAGTTGGTTACCCGAGCGTAATTTCAACGTTTTTATGTTTGATTATCGCGGGTTTGGTAAATCAAAAGGCACGCCGTCCCAGGCCGGATTGCTGGACGATACGCAAAGCGCCATCAATGTGGTGCGCCATCGCAGTGATGTAAACCCACAACGGCTGGTGCTGTTCGGGCAGAGTATTGGCGGGGCGAATATTCTTGCTGTTATTGGTCAGGGTGATCGTGAAGGCATACGTCCGGTGATCCTCGACTCCACATTTGCCTCTTATGCAACCATCGCCAACCAGATGATCCCCGGCAGTGGCTACTTACTTGATGAGAGTTACAGCGGCGAAAATTACATCGCCAGCGTCAGCCCGATCCCGCTTTTACTCATTCACGGTAAAGCCGATCACGTTATCCCATGGCAGCACAGCGAAAAGTTGTATAGCCTGGCAAAAGAGCCAAAACGGTTGATCCTAATCCCGGATGGCGAACACATTGATGCTTTTTCCGATCGTCACGGCGATGTTTATCGCGAACAGATGGTGGACTTTATCCTTAGCGCGTTGAATCCGCAGAACTAACCCATGATCGCTAGCACGATAATCATTCACAAAACCACCTTAAGACATGCTAATCCACTGGTCAGAACAGTTTAAGATGAGAAAAATTCTGTGACGCTTGCCAACATTTCTGATGATTAGCATTCCCTTCGTCATTTCCCTGAGCAAACTTTAGCTATTCTTATCAATTATGCTTATGGGAGATCTACAGATGATGCCTACGCTTGCTCCACCATCTGTCCTTTCGGCTCCCCAGCGCCGCTGCCAGATCTTGCTGACGCTCTTTCAGCCGGGGTTGACCGCCACCATGGCAACCTTCAGCGAGCTTAATGGTGTGGATGATGATATTGCCAGTCTTGATATCAGCGAAACAGGACGGGAGATCCTGCGCTATCATCAACTCACACTGACGACTGGTTATGACGGTAGCTACCGGGTTGAAGGTACAGTGCTTAACCAACGTTTGTGTTTATTTCACTGGCTACGACGTGGTTTCCGTCTGTGTCCGTCATTTATTACCAGCCAATTCACCCCCGCCCTGAAGAGTGAATTGAAGCGGCGCGGAATTGCGCGTAACTTTTACGACGATACCAATCTACAAGCGTTAGTGAATCTCTGCTCCCGACGGCTGCAAAAACGCTTTGAATCGCGCGATATTCATTTCCTGTGTCTGTATCTGCAATATTGTTTGCTGCAGCACCACGCTGGAATGACGCCTCAGTTTAATCCGCTCCAACGTCGCTGGGCGGAATCCTGCCTTGAATTTCAGGTAGCGCAGGAAATTGGACGCCACTGGCAGCGTCGGGCGCTCCAGCCTGTACCGCCTGATGAGCCACTGTTTATGGCACTACTTTTTTCCATGTTGCGGGTTCCCGATCCACTGCGGGATGCGCATCAGCGAGACAGACAATTGCGTCAGTCTATCAAACGTCTGGTAAACCATTTTCGTGAGCTGGGAAATGTTCGTTTTTATGATGAACAGGGGTTATGTGATCAGCTTTATACCCACCTCGCCCAGGCGTTAAATCGCAGTTTGTTTGCCATCGGTATTGATAATACCCTGCCGGAAGAGTTCGCCAGACTGTACCCACGCCTGGTGCGCACCACCCGCGCGGCGCTGGCCGGATTTGAAAGTGAATACGGCGTCCATCTTTCTGATGAGGAAAGTGGTCTGGTCGCGGTGATTTTCGGTGCCTGGCTAATGCAGGAAAACGATCTGCATGAAAAACAGATTATTCTACTGACCGGGAATGATAGCGAGCGAGAAGCGCAGATTGAGCAGCAGTTACGCGAACTAACGTTACTGCCGCTCAACATTAAGCATATGTCGGTAAAGGCATTTTTGCAGACAGGCGCTCCGCGTGGCGCGGCACTGATTATTGCGCCTTATACCATGCCATTACCGCTCTTTTCACCACCGCTGATCTATACGGACCTGACGCTGACAACACATCAACAGGAGCAGATCCGCAAAATGCTCGAATCAGCATGAGGGAACAACTTTCGGGCGCAAAAACATTGCCGGCAGCGCCACCAGCGCCATTACCCAGAACACGCCGTGGCCCAGATATTGATACAGGAAACCGGCGAAAACGGTCATGATAGCGATACTGCCGCCCATCGCGACGGCAGAGTAAACCGCCTGTAAACGGATGACTTCGCTACCCTGGCGAGCAGCAATATAACGCATGGCGGCCAGGTGGCAGACCGTGAAGGTGCCGCAATGCAGAATTTGCACCACTATCAACCACGGCAACGCCGTAGTTGCTCCCATAATGCCCCAGCGCACTACGCCGCAAATCGCCGAGATCAACAGCATATCGCGTGCACTACAACGGCGGAAAAGTTTATTACTCAGCGCAAAGATAATGACTTCCGCCACCACGCCCAGCGACCACAAATACCCCACCGCCGAGGCCGAGTAGCCAGCTGCCTGCCAGTAAATGGCGCTAAAACCGTAATAGGCCGCATGTGCCCCCTGCAATAAACAAACGCAGGCCAGAAAGCGCCAGTTCTGGCGAACCAGCGCCAACCACGCTGACCAACCGGTGCTCTCCTGCTGGCGGCTTGCCCCTTGTGGCTGAATCGTCGGACGGATGAGAAAGCCGAGCAGCATGGATGCCACGCCCAACGTCAACAGCGCGAGGATCACCCGATAATCAAACATAGTGACCAGTTTGCCCGTCAGCGCCGAGCCAATGACAAACGCCACCGAGCCCCACAGTCGCACTTTGCCGTAATCAAGCGGGAACTGCTTTTGCCACGTATTCGCCAGTGCATCGGTCAACGGTACCAGCGGTGAGAAAAAGAGGTTAAAGCCAATCATCACCAGCATCAGCCACGCTACGTGCGCCCCCGCCCAGAAGGCGACAGCAAAGAGAAGTGTCAGCAGTGCCAGCACGCGCAAGGCGAAAATCAGGCGGGAAGGATCGCTGACGCGGGGCGCGATGAGCAAACTCCCGAGAAAACGGGCAACCAGACCTGCCCCCAATAACAGGCCGATGGTTTCTGGCGTTAAACCAATCCCTTTAAGCCAGACGCTCCAGAAAGGTAGAAAAATGCCGTAACTAAAAAAGTATGTGAAATAGCCGAGCGCCAACCAGCGCGTGGATTGCAAAACCATGAGTCCCTCCCGTCAGGAGGCGTTAGTCTGGGGTTAATCGAATGTTGGTGCAAGTTGAAAAATAAGAATATTCGAGCCTGCTTCCCGATGTCTGTAACGCCAGTTCACAAGCACTAAAAAACTGAGATCCGCGACGCATGTTGCAAAAATAATGCGTAATTATGCCGTTACGCTTGCCAAACGTTCCTGCACAATGGCGATGAAATCGCGTAATGCCGGCTTCATCTCCCCTTTCTTCCACGCCATCAGTAAAGCAATGGAAGGCACATTTCCGGCAATGGGACGAAAAACAACCTGCCCGGTATTAAAATTATTCATATAACCGGGTATCAAAGTGACGCCCAGCCCCATGCCCACCAGATTCATGGTCACCAGAATATTCGTTGCCACCTGGACGATATTTGGCTGGCTGTTTTCTTGCGCAAACCACGCTTTAACGATCGGCGCAAGCGAACCGGAATACGCCGGATCGGTACTGACGAAATTCACGCCATCCAGTTGCGCGGCGGTGATCTCTTTTTCATGTGCTAAAGGGTGATCAACCGGTAACACCACCACTAATGGTTCGTCAAAAAGCTCCAGATAATCAATCTCCGGGCTATAAACAGGATGGCGCATTAAGCCGACGTCGAGTTCACCACGGCGAATTTTTTCCTCCTGTTGCGTGGTGATTAAACTCACCAGCTCAATCAAGGTGTCTGGCTGTCTGAGACGAAACATCGGTAATACTTTTGGCAATAAATTCACTTCCGCCGATGGCACAAAGCCAATGGTTAATTGTCTGTCTTCCTGAACAATTTTCCGCGCCCGTAATTTGGCATTTTCCGCTTGTTCGAGGATTGCCAGCGCGTCCTGGAGAAAACATTCTCCCGCCGCCGTCAACGCGACTTTGCGCTTATCCCTCACCAGTAACGGAACACCGACACAGTTTTCAAGATCGCGGATCTGGCTGCTTAACGAAGGCTGTGAGGTATGCAGTTTTTCCGCCGCACGGGTAAAGTTCAGTGCCTGCGCCACTGCGACGAAATAGCGTAAATGCCGTAGTTCCATCACCTTCCCCTTGTTATCGAAAAAACGTCTCAGCTGGTAGAAATTAACTATTTCACATATTAGCAACCAACCAGCAACATCCTTATGGCACAAAAATAGAAGGTCAATACATCTTATCTTTCAGGATTAAAAAATATGACCACACCCTCAGATTTGAACATTTACCAACTGATTGACACCCAAAACGGTCGGGTCACTCCGCGTATTTATACCGACCCGGACATTTACCAACTGGAGCTTGAGCGTATTTTCGGTCGTTGCTGGCTATTTCTCGCCCACGAAAGCCAGATCCCAAAACCCGGTGATTTCTTTAACACCTACATGGGAGAAGATGCGGTTGTCGTAGTGCGTCAGAAAGACGGCAGCATCAAGGCGTTTCTCAACCAATGCCGCCACCGGGCCATGCGTGTGAGTTATGCAGATTGCGGCAACACTCGCGCCTTTACCTGCCCGTATCACGGCTGGTCTTATGGCATTAACGGCGAGTTGATCGATGTACCGCTGGAACCTCGCGCCTATCCACAAGGGTTGTGTAAATCCCACTGGGGGCTAAACGAAGTTCCTTGTGTGGAGAGTTATAAAGGGCTGATTTTTGGCAACTGGGATACCAGCGCACCGGGCCTGCGTGATTACCTGGGTGACATTGCCTGGTATCTGGATGGCATGCTGGATCGTCGCGAAGGCGGCACCGAAATTGTCGGCGGCGTACAAAAGTGGGTGATCAACTGCAACTGGAAATTCCCGGCAGAGCAGTTCGCCAGTGACCAGTATCATGCTCTGTTCAGCCATGCTTCTGCCGTTCAGGTATTAGGGGCGAAAGATGATGGCAGCGATAAGCGCCTCGGTGATGGACAAACCGCCCGCCCGGTGTGGGAAACCGCCAAAGATGCGCTGCAATTTGGTCAGGACGGTCACGGTAGCGGTTTCTTCTTTACTGAAAAACCGGATGCTAATGTCTGGGTCGATGGCGCAGTTTCAAGCTATTACCGCGAAACCTATGCCGAAGCAGAACAACGTTTAGGTGAAGTTCGCGCCCTGCGCCTGGCGGGTCATAACAATATTTTCCCCACGCTTTCATGGCTCAACGGCACTGCCACGCTCCGCGTCTGGCATCCGCGCGGCCCTGATCAAGTTGAAGTGTGGGCGTTCTGTATTACTGACAAAGCCGCCTCCGATGAAGTTAAAGCCGCTTTTGAAAACAGCGCCACTCGTGCTTTTGGTCCTGCTGGTTTTCTCGAGCAGGATGACTCGGAGAACTGGTGTGAAATCCAGAAATTGCTTAAAGGCCACCGCGCCCGCAACAGCAAACTGTGTCTGGAAATGGGGCTTGGTCAGGAAAAGCGTCGCGACGACGGCATTCCTGGCATTACTAACTATATTTTCTCAGAAACTGCCGCTCGCGGAATGTACCAACGTTGGGCCGATCTCCTGAGTAGCGAAAGCTGGCAAGAAGTGCTCGATAAAACCGCCGCTTACCAGCAGGAGGTGATGAAATGAGTGCGCAAGTTTCACTGGAGTTACATCACCGCATTAGCCAGTTTCTCTTTCACGAAGCCAGTCTGCTGGATGACTGGAAATTTCGTGACTGGCTGGCACAGCTCGACGAAGAGATTCGTTACACCATGCGCACCACGGTTAACGCGCAAACGCGCGACCGCCGCAAAGGCGTTCAGCCACCGACGACCTGGATTTTTAATGACACCAAAGACCAGCTGGAGCGGCGAATCGCCCGTCTGGAAACGGGCATGGCCTGGGCAGAAGAGCCGCCGTCACGCACTCGTCACTTAATCAGCAACTGCCAGGTAAGCGAAACCGACATCCCAAATGTATTTGCCGTGAGGGTGAATTATCTACTTTATCGGGCACAAAAAGAGCGCGATGAAACATTCTATGTTGGAACGCGTTTCGACAAAGTTCGCCGTCTGGAAGATGACAACTGGCGCTTGCTGGAACGGGATATCGTCCTGGATCAAGCGGTAATCACTTCCCATAACCTGAGTGTACTGTTCTGATGAATCGAATTTATGCGTGTCCCGTTGCGGATGTGCCGGAGGGTGAGGCTCTCCGGATCGATACCTCGCCCGTCATCGCCCTGTTCAACGTTGGCGGCGAGTTTTATGCCATTAACGATCGTTGCAGCCATGGTAATGCGTCAATGTCAGAAGGGTATCTGGAAGATGACGCCACGGTGGAGTGCCCGCTACACGCCGCCAGTTTTTGCCTGAAAACGGGGAAAGCGTTATGCCTGCCCGCCACCGATCCGCTCACCACTTATCCAGTACACGTTGAAGGTGGTGACATTTTCATCGACTTACCGGAGGCGCAGCCATGAGCGATCTGCATAACGAGTCCATTTTTATTACCGGCGGCGGATCGGGATTAGGGCTGGCGCTGGTCGAGCGATTTATCGAAGAAGGCGCGCAGGTTGCCACGCTGGAACTGTCGGCGGCAAAAGTCGCCAGTCTGCGTCAGCGATTTGGCGAACATATTCTGGCGGTGGAAGGTAACGTGACCTGTTATGCCGATTATCAACGCGCGGTCGATCAGATCCTGACTCGTTCCGGCAAGCTGGATTGTTTTATCGGCAATGCAGGCATCTGGGATCACAATGCCTCACTGGTTAATACTCCCGCAGAGACGCTCGAAACCGGCTTCCACGAGCTGTTTAACGTCAACGTACTCGGTTACCTGCTGGGCGCAAAAGCCTGCGCTCCGGCGTTAATCGCCAGTGAAGGCAGCATGATTTTCACACTGTCAAATGCCGCCTGGTATCCTGGCGGCGGTGGCCCGCTGTACACCGCCAGTAAACATGCCGCAACCGGACTTATTCGCCAACTGGCTTATGAACTGGCACCGAAAGTGCGGGTGAATGGCGTCGGCCCGTGTGGTATGGCCAGCGACCTGCGCGGCCCACAGGCGCTCGGGCAAAGTGAAACCTCGATAATGCAGTCTCTGACGCCGGAGAAAATTGCCGCCATTTTACCGCTGCAATTTTTCCCGCAACCGGCGGATTTTACGGGGCCGTATGTGATGTTGGCATCGCGGCGCAATAATCGCGCATTAAGCGGTGTGATGATCAACGCTGATGCGGGTTTAGCGATTCGCGGCATTCGCCACGTAGCGGCTGGGCTGGATCTTTAAGGAAGCACGATGAAAGAAAAAACGATCATTATTGTCGGTGGCGGGCAAGCGGCGGCAATGGCTGCGGCCTCGCTACGCCAGCAAGGGTTCACCGGTGAGCTGCATCTGTTTTCCGATGAGCGACATCTTCCTTATGAACGACCTCCACTCTCGAAATCCATGTTGCTGGAAGATTCCCCGCAGTTACAGCAGGTGTTACCCGCTAACTGGTGGCAGGAAAACAATGTTCATCTGCATTCCGGTGTAACCATCAAAACGCTGGGTCGCGACACACGAGAGTTAGTGTTAACCAACGGCGAAAGCTGGCACTGGGATCAGCTTTTTATAGCAACCGGCGCGGCAGCTCGACCGCTGCCGTTGCTTGATGCACTGGGAGAACGCTGCTTTACCCTACGCCATGCCGGTGATGCCGCCAGACTGCGAGAAGTTCTGCAGCCCGAACGGTCAGTCGTGATTATCGGTGCCGGAACTATTGGTCTGGAACTGGCTGCCAGCGCCACGCAGCGCAGATGTAAGGTGACAGTGATTGAACTGGCGGCAACCGTCATGGGCCGTAATGCACCACCGCCCGTGCAACGCTATCTTTTACAGCGCCACCAGCAGGCTGGTGTGCGCATTCTGCTCAATAATGCCATTGAACATGTGGTCGATGGTGAAAAAGTAGAACTGACGCTGCAAAGTGGGGAAACGCTTCAGGCTGATGTGGTGATTTACGGTATTGGTATCAGCGCCAACGAGCAACTGGCTCGCGAGGCCAACCTTGATACTGCCAATGGCATTGTCATTGATGAGGCTTGCCGCACCTGCGATCCCGCGATCTTTGCCGGTGGCGATGTGGCAATCACTCGTCTTGATAATGGTGCACTACACCGCTGCGAAAGCTGGGAAAACGCCAATAACCAGGCGCAAATTGCCGCTGCCGCAATGTTAGGGCTACCGCTACCGCTACTGCCGCCGCCGTGGTTCTGGAGCGATCAGTACAGTGATAACTTACAGTTTATTGGCGATATGCGTGGCGATGACTGGCTTTGTCGTGGCAACCCGGAAACTCAGAAGGCGATTTGGTTTAATCTGCAAAACGGCGTGCTTATCGGTGCGGTCACGCTGAATCAGGGGCGTGAGATTCGCCCAATTCGCAAATGGATCCAGAGCGGCAAAACGTTTGATGCGAAACTGCTGATAGATGAGAACATCGCGCTTAAATCACTGTAACCAGGATAATTAGCGAATATCTCAATGCCTGGGGCGTGGCGAGGTGCAAGAGTGTGTATTACGTTTAAATCACATTATCTTGCAAAGGGATTGGTTATGAACACACTACGTTATTTTGATTTTGGAGCTGCCCGCCCCGTTTTGTTATTAATTGCCCGTATCGCCGTGGTCTTAATTTTCATTATTTTTGGTTTTCCCAAAATGATGGGCTTTGACGGTACGGTCCAATATATGGCCTCGTTGGGCGCGCCAATGCCGATGCTGGCAGCGATTATTGCGGTAGTTATGGAAGTGCCCGCCGCGATATTAATCGTGCTTGACTTTTTCACCCGTCCGCTGGCGGTGCTGTTTATTTTCTACACGCTGGGTACGGCGGTGATTGGTCACCATTACTGGGATATGACCGGCGATGCGGTTGGGCCAAATATGATTAATTTCTGGAAGAATGTCAGTATCGCTGGCGCGTTCTTGCTATTGGCAATTACCGGGCCGGGGGCAATTTCTCTCGATCGGCGTTAGGAAAGATGCCGGATGCGGCGTGAACGCCTTATCCGGCATTTAATAAATTACAGCCACTCTACCCGCAACGACATCTCTGAAGTTGTTGATTCCCCTGGTGCTAGCGCAATGAGATCACCCCCTTCCGGGCGATGATGATCATCCGGCGCATGGCTCATCGGTTCCAGACAGAAGAAATCAAACGCATATCCTTTATCAAACGCAGGGTCGGAAACAAAGATGAAATAACACGGTGCAGGTGGCGTCGTTTCCATGATGATGGCATAACCTTCCTGCGGCTGCTCGATGCGGGCCTGACCATTCCATCCGGCAAAACCATTGTTCACCCACTGGCGCGGCAACGGCGCGGGCTGGTTAAAATCCAGTTCCTGCGGTAGCTGCTCGCAAAACTCACCCGCCAGCCACTGCTCCCGCTCCAGCCAGTAACCGCTCGCCTGTGCCTGAATCCGCGTTTGCGGCGACAACGGAAAATAAGGATGCCAGCCGGTACCAAATGGCAGCGTCTCTGCCCCTTGATTGGTGACAGAGAGCGTCACCGTCAGCGTATCCGCCGTTAAATGAAACGCCTGACTTACCCGATAGTGATAGACACCGCTGCGATGTTCATACACCAGACACAAACTATCATCGCTGTGCGAGACACATTGCCACTCGCCCAGCCAGCCATCGCCGTGTAGATAGTGCGCATCCCACTCAACATTCGGTTGCAGTTGATACTCACGCCCCTGCCAGACAAAACGATTGCCGCTCACCCGGTTTGCAAATGGCACCAGCGGAAAACATGAGGCATCGGTTGCCACACCGCTTTTTTTACCAGGACGTAAGAGCGGCGTCGTATCGCGCCAGAAGCCTTCGATTACGCCGCCCTGGTCAGAAACGTCCAGCTTTAGCGACCCGTGGGATAAGGTATAGATGGTCATCCGCTAACTCCTTAATCCGGGAAGTTAATCACAACTTTCCCGCATTTGCCGCTCGCCATCAGCGCATAGGCATCACCTGCCTGTTCCAGCGAGAAGCGATGGGTAATGGCGTTACGCGGCCACAGCTTCCAGTCCGTCAGATCATGGGCGCATTTTTCCATATGGAACAGACTGGTCACCCAGGAGCCGATAATCCGCCGTTGATGGTGCATCAGATCGGCGCTGACCTCGAATTCCACTTTTCCGGTTTCACCAATGTAAACCACCCGTCCCCAGTCAGCGGTGGATTGCAGTGCCAGCAAGCGACCTGCGGCATTACCGGAACAATCGAGCGCAACATCCGCGCCACCGTGGGTGAGTTCGGCGATAATCTGCGGCAGACCTTCGGTGGTTGCTAAATAGCCGTGATCCATCACCCCTAACTGTTTTGCCATCGCCAGACGTTCCGGCAGCATATCAACGCCGATGATCCGTTTTGCACCGCGACCTTTCGCCAGCATCATCGCCATCATGCCGACCGGCCCCAGACCGACCACCAGCACGTTATCGCTGCCGGAAACTTCGCCGCGCAAAATCCCTTCATAGGCCGTGCCAACGCCGCAACTGATAAACGCACCATCTTCGTAGCTCAGCGCATCCGGCAGGAGGATCAGATCTTTTTCTTCCGCCAGCAGATATTCGGCATGACCGCCGTCACGCTGCCAGCCGTAAGCCGCTTTTCCTTTGCCAGTACAAGAGATAGGAAAGCCGCGGCGGCAGTTCGGGCAAAAACCACAGCCAGAAATGTGATACACCAGCACGCGGTCGCCCTCTTTAAAATGGCGGCAGCCTTGCCCCATCGCCACAATCTGCCCGCACGGTTCATGACCGTTGATAAATCCTTGGTATAACGGTTTGTCGGGTGCCGCTGCCGTAGCGCGGTGCTGGTGGTAGATATAGTGGACATCGCTTCCGCAAATTCCGGAAGATTTCATTTTGATCAGTACCTGGTTAATCCCTGGTGTCGGCACCGCAACTTCCCGTAGATCGACGGTCGAATTTCCTGGTAAATAAGCTGCCAGCATCGTTTTCATAAATCCCTCATTAACAATACGATTAATTTTCATCCCTGCCGCACCCGCGCCAGGGGCGTTAAGGTTTAGCGTTTCGCTTTACTGCTTCGCTGGGTCAGCAAGATATTCGCCAGCACCGCCACCACGATGATGACGCCGCGTACCACCTGCTGGAAAAAGGAGTTAATACCGAGCAGCACCAGACCGTTACCGATTAGCGTAATCACCAGCACACCAAGCAATGTACCGAACAGGGAACCGCGACCGCCGGAAAGTGCCGTACCGCCGACCACGACCGCGGCGATGACGTCAAACTCCAGACCGTTTGCGGCACCTGCGTTACCAGAACCGAGGCGCGCCGCCAACAAAATGCCGGTCACCGCCGCTAATAATCCCGAAAGGGTAAAGATAAGAATGCGCACCCGACGAACGTTGATGCCGCACAACTGCGCCGCCGTAGCATTACCGCCAACGGCAAAAACCGAGCGCCCGAAGGCGGTTTTGCGGCTGATGAACACAAACAGCGCAAACAACACAATCATGATCAGCGCGGATACCGGCACACCGAGAAATTGTCCGCCCAGCCAGTCCAGCACCTCGTTTTCGTCAATCGGCACTGGCAGTGCGTTCGTCATAAACAGCCCCATTCCGCGCAGGGCGCTCCACAGCCCCATTGTGGCAACGAAACTTGGTACGTTAAACACGCCGCGCAGCACCCCGGCGAGCGTTCCCATCAGCGCGCCTAACAGCAACACCAGCAGACAAGCAATCGCCAACGGAACTTCAAATTGCAGCAAAAATGCCAGGCACACCGAGACAAAAGCCACCATCGGCCCAACGCTGACATCAATCTCACCGGAGATAATAATCAGCGTCATCGCCCAGGCGGCAATCCCAATGGTGGCGGCATCGCGCAGCACGTTCATCTGGTTATTCAATGAGATAAAGCCAGGCGCGTTCAGGGAGAAGACCAGATAAAGAATGGCAATCACCACCAGCAAACCGATCTCATTAATATGGCGACTGACAAATTGTTTGAGCGAGACGCTCTTGCCCTGCGGCAATGGTAATGACGAAGCAGACATCTTCAGGTTCCTCGGTAAAATTCATCAGTGCACAGACAGAATGGCGGACATCAGCTCATCCACATTGACCGGCGAGTGAAACTCCTGCGAGAACGTGCCGTGCTGTAATAACAGGATGCGGTCACACACCAGCGGCAACTCCTCCACTTCACTGGAGATAAACACCACGCTTTTTCCTTCGGCAGCCAGCTCACGGACAATACGGTAAATCTGCTGTTTGGCTTCGATATCGACGCCGCGCGTTGGCTCGTCGAGCAACAAAATCTGGCTGGCGGCATAGACCCAACGACCGATCACTACTTTTTGCTGATTGCCGCCAGAAAGCGTGCCGATGGGCGTTTCGCTACTGGCGGCCTTGACCGTCATCCGCTGCATCACTTCTTCGGTCAGGCGGCGGATGGTGGACCATTGCAGCACTCCGTTGGCGCTGATTTTTTGCCGATTGGTCAGCACTGTATTTTCGTCAACGCCCAACCAGGGAATGATCCCCGCTTCTTTGCGGTTTTCTGGCGTATAGCCAATGCCGCGTTTCAGCATGTCGCCGTAATCGGGGCGCGTGATTTTCTCGCCGTTGATAACAATTTCGCCCTGTTCATACTCCTCCAGCCCAACAATCGCCTTCAGCAATTCACTGCGCCCTGCCCCCAGCAGACCAGCAATGCCGAGCACTTCGCCACGACGTAGCGTAAAACTGATATCCTCCAGCTTGGGCTTATGGCGTAACGCACGGACTTCCAGTACGGCCTGATCCACAATTTCCTGAGGGGCAACCGGCGCAATATCAACGTGATCGCGCCCGAGCATCAGCGACACAATATGATGCGTGGAGGTGTTTTCGAGCATCACATCGCCCGCCACCTGACCATCGCGCATAACGGTGGCACAGGAGGCAATGCGGCGAATTTCTTCCATCCGGTGGCTGACATAAATTACCGCCACGCCCAGTGCCGACATCTTTTTCACCGCGCTGATCACCAGTTCAACTTCCGCACTGGCAAGCGAACTGGTAGGTTCATCAAGAATGACCACGCGCGGCTCGCCCTTCATCACCCGCGCAATTTCCACCAGCTGCTTTTGCGCCGGGCTTAGTGTTGAAACAAGTTGTTCAGGACTAACGTCAACGCCCAACGCCTGTAAGCAACGTTGGGCATCCTGCGCCATTTGCAGGTAATCAATCATGCCGTTGCGGCGGGGCCACTGACCGAGGCAGAGGTTTTCCGCCACCGTCAGCCCTTCCACCAGACTTAACTCCTGATAAACCGCGCGTACCCCCAGTTCAGCGGCACGGCGAGTCAGCGTAGCTTCGTCGCCTTCCAGTCGCGTCTCGCCAATCCAGATATCACCGCTATCCGGACGTTCGCTACCGGTAAGCATTCGAATGAGGGTCGATTTGCCCGCGCCGTTTTTGCCTAACAGCGCACGAACTTCGCCTTTATTGAGCGTGAAGTTAACGTTATCCAACGCAACGACGCCGGGATAACGCTTATTTCCTGCCACCACTTTTGCTACCGGGACTGCCTCTGTTGCCGTGAACATAGGGACCTCTGCGAATCAGCGATTAGGGCAGACCATCAACGTGCGTTGCCAGCCACTGTTTACCGTCTTCCGTTTTGGTATAGAGATCGATAGGCACCTGAATCACTTTTTCACCGTCGGCTTGTTTATTGATAACCTTCAATGTTTGCGCGAAAACAGCATTGCCCATTTTCTTACCGGAAATATCCACTACCGCTTTCAGCACCTGATTGTTTTCCAGCTCCTGAGCAATTTCGGTTGTCATATCCGAACCGAAAACAGCAATTTTTCCGGCCTGATTTTGATTACGTACCGCTTTTACCGCGCCGAGTGTCGCACCGCCCGATTCCCCCATAATGGCGTTGAGATCCGGCGTGGAGATAATCAGTTTTTCACCAACGGAAATCGCTTTATCTAAAACAGTCCCTTCCTGATTAGCGACAATTTGCGCGCCGGGAACGCGGGCTTTTAATACTTCTTCAAACCCTTTACGTCGTTGCACACAAACTTCAAAGGCTTCGCAATTGATGACGGCAATTTTCGGCTGGTCAATTTTATTGGCAATAAAATAATCGGCGGCAGCGTTACCCAGTTTTTTACCAAATTCCAGTGGATCGCCGACCAGATACGCCGAGACATATTTATCGACACCCTTTTGATTAATACAGGTGTTGTAGCAAATCACCGGAATACCCGCTTCACTGGCGCGACGAACGGTACGGCTACTGCCATTTTCAGACACTGCCGATAAAATAATGGCATCGACATTACGCGCCACGAGGGTATCAACAAAGGTACTTTCTTTCGAAATATCACCCTGGGCGTTAGTTTCAATTAACTGTACCTGTACTGAAGAATCTTTTGCCGCATCCTGAACGCCCTGACGCACTCCAGCGTAATATCCCTGGGTATCAAGGTATATTGCACCAATGGTCATTTCTTTATCCGCAGCCCTGGCAAATAGTGCGCTACCTAATAGCGTAGCCATTAATAATAGATTACGGGTTGTTCTCATTTTTTTAGGCATAGTGCCTCCTGTAGGGTTTTTATTAACAACGGCTTATTCTAATTATTTTGTGATGAGCGGCAGCGCATGCCGCTCAAATATTACAGTTAATAGGGTTTAGTGAACGTAGTTAAAAATAAAAGGCATCACGGTGGTGAATAATGCCGCTTTCGGCCAGGCCGGATTAATCGCCGTCAATTCAGCGCGAGCAGATTCATATTGCGCAACCTCCCCGAGTCCCGCGGACGCCAGCATCGCCACCATCAGGCATTTTTCTTTATGCTGCTGTTGTAAATCGCCATACAGCAACAACAGGTCAGGTTGTGAAACAGCAAAGAAATCCGCCTCAATACTGGTTTTCGCCATCTCTTGCGCCCACTGTTTCATTTCACTAAACAGTTGCTGTGCGGTTTGCTGTTCACCCAGCAGTCGCAGCGCCATTCCTTGCCAGAAGAGATAATCAACCGGCTGATCGTTGTAATAACTGTGGATGTTAATGGTGCGATCGCCGGTCGCCGCCAGACGTAAACAACGCATCGCTTCAGTTTCATCGCCCTGCGCGTTGGCGCATATCGCCTGCCAGAACCAGATGTCGTTATCAGTTTGCCCCGGTAAACGGCCTTCGCTTAAATTCTCCGGATAATGCAGCGCGGCATGAAGCAGTTCGCTGGCCTGCTGCGGCTCTCTGGCATCAAGATGCTGCCAGGCGCGTAATAACTGGTTGAGGATAAACTGACTGGTGACCTTCCCTTCCCCGCCTTCCCACGGGTGGAATTTACGCGTGGCGAGAATGTCCGCCGCTTTGTCTGCCTGACCCGTGAGATGCCACAAATTGAGCAGTTCTGCGGTCATGTCGTCGCGTTTCAGCGCAATTTCCTGATTATTTTCCAGACGCGCCAGTCGTTTCTCCGGTGTGGCTCCACTTAACTTATCAAGCAAATCCCGTTCGAAAAGCAGACGTGCATCCTGCGGCGCAAGCTGATAAGCATTATCAAGATAACGCGCGGCCAGCTCATAATCGTGTTGCTTATTCCACGCATGGATCGCTAACCCGCGCCAGCCGTCGTCAAACTCCGGCGACATCTCTACGCAACGTTGCCAAAAGGCAATGGCTTTGTTGTAGCTACGTTTGTTGTAGTAGAAGCAAGCCAGTAAATGGCGAGCAAACCAGCACTCTTCAATACTCTCCAGCGCCGCCACTTCTTCCAGCGTATTCGGGAAACGGACAAACTGCGGGAAGACATCAATGGCTTTTGCGACCAGTTCGCCACGTTCGGCTTTCGGCAGCAAGCTGGCTTGCAGGTAAAGCGGCAGCGTGCGCTGGCAGTCCAGTGCGTTCAGCATCTCTGCCGCCAGGGTGGGCATTCCCCAGTTAATCAGTTGCCCGGCGGTCATCAGAGCGTTAACGTCGCGTCCCTGACACAGACCGCGCCACTGCGCGAGGGCTGATTCGCTACGACCATCGAACCAGTTCAGCCACCACAGAGTGGCGTTCAGCGGATAATCGCGCAGCAGTTTCTCGCGCTGCAAACGCGCGTTGTCCTGACGACCACTTAACACCAGCATCAGGTTATGCAGGCAAAGCACTTCCTGATTGGTTGGGCAGGCGCGAAGACTTTGTTGGCAAAAATCCAGACCCGCGTCGAAGTTACCATTACGCGCAGCCAGTCGTGCCAAGCCATAATAGCCACCGGCTTTGCTGTTGCCGCTCCAGACCGCCCGCCAGAAATCCTCTTCGGCTTGTTGATATTGTCCCTGACGTTCGTAAGCACTGGCGCGAATCAAACTCGCCTGTCCGCACTGCGGATTTTTGTTCAGCGCATGTGCGCGTTTCAGAGCCTGAGTGGCATACGCCACCGCTTGCGGGAAATCGGCACGGTTATATTCCAGCATCGCCAGCGCCAGGTTACAGCGGTAATCCAGCGGATCCAGCGCCACGCCGCGCAGGTAGTAATCGAACGGTGAACGGCTGGCGTGATGATATTGCTCCAGATGCTGACCGATAAACCAGGCTTCATCTGTACTGGTAATGTCTTGTGCTGCCAGTGGCGCTTTGGCGACGTCCGGCAACGGCAACTCTTGCGGCTGATGTTCCTGATAACTCAGTACAATATTGCCGTCGGCATCGGAGAGCTCAATGGTCAGCCTTTCAGGATTGATACCGTGCAACACGCCCTGGATGGCGGTCGCAGGCATCAGTGCCACGGCATCATCAAGTAACGCGTTGCATTTGCCGATTTCGCGGATCGCCAGGCGGTATCCGTTCAACGGAGAGATGGCATACAGCCCCCACTCAATCCCCCGCTCACTACGCTGGAGTTTTATCACCGCATCGCGGGAGGCATTTTGCACCATGCCCAGAGAATGATAAGGCAGGAAATACTGCTCGAAACGCTTCTCTTCGTAAGCATCAAGCCAGGTAAAATCAGGCTGGTTATCGGCAAAAATACCGGTCATCAGTTCGATATACGGGCCGTTATTGTCGGTCAGGCTCTTGTCCCACGCCTGGCCAAATTCACTGTGTCCCCAACTCCACTGTTTTTTACCTGGCGCAATATGGTGGTTGGCAACGTGCAGCAAACCGCCATCTTCATCGTGACACCACGCGCCAACAAAATCGTACTGTGATTTTTCAGCCATATATGAGGTTGGAACGGGCACATTTTTATAGCGAGAAATGTCCACTCCAGCGGAGTAGTCCACTTTGTAGTAAGTGCCGGTGGCGATGGGGAAAGCGGAGACGGCCCGTTTGCCGTGATCAAACACCGCCGTTACATCCGGCGGGAAAACGCTCTGATGCCCTTCCCCCCCTTTCACTGCCGGGTTGGCCCACCACAAGAAATGACGCGGCGTGGCGTTGCCGTTATAGACGCGGCTGGCGATTTCCAGCGCCGCCCGGTCAGGGCGCAGGGTGAAACCTGTCATCACCTGTAAACCATGCATCGGCTCCGTTTCGCCGACCCACACCGTCTGTGCGCCGTCTTCATGGGCTTCGAGGGTGAAATCAACGGGCATAAAGGTGGTCGGGCGATGGTGTTGCGGCCAGTTAAACTCAATCCCACCGGAGATCCACGGTCCCAGCAGCCCCACCAGCGCAGGTTTAATGACTTCATTGTGATAAACAAAATCGCGTTGTTTCACTTTATCCCATGCGCGATGCACACGACCGCCCAGTTCCGGCAGGATCATCACTTTGATGTAGTCGTTTTCCAGCCACACCGCCTGCCAGGATTTCAGGGTTTTCTGCTCGCTCAGCGTATCGGTCACGCCATAGGGATAAACCGCGCCGGACGATCCCTGATAAACGCGATTTTCCAGGAACATGGGATGTATATCCTGCGGCCCGGTTTCATAGGTCGGGATCTCAACGCGCTCTTGCCACACTTTTACTGGAGTCATGGTGCCCTCAATATTAACAAGACATACTGAATTAAAAGATTTGTGGCAGTGTATTGAACAATCTGGCAATGTTTTCGCGGAATAATCACGCAATTAACTAAACAAGGTTTAGTGAAGATGAGAGCCTGCATTAACAATCAACAGATTCGCCACAATAACAAATGCGTGATTCTGGAACTGCTGTACCGGCAAAAGCGCGCCAATAAATCAACGCTGGCCCGGCTGGCGCAAATTTCGATTCCGGCGGTCAGTAATATTTTGCAGGAACTGGAAAGCGAAAAACGGGTGGTGAATATCGACGATGAAAGTCAGACGCGCGGGCATAGTAGCGGTACATGGCTGATTGCGCCGGAAGGTGACTGGACGCTGTGCCTGAACGTGACGCCCACCAGTATTGAGTGTCAGGTTGCTAATGCTTGTTTAAGTCCGAAAGGCGAGTTTGAGTATTTACAGATTGATGCACCGACGCCGCAGGCGCTGCTGTCCGAAATCGAAAAATGCTGGCATCGCCACCGTAAATTGTGGCCGGACCGTACCATCAACCTGGCGCTGGCAATCCACGGTCAGGTTGATCCGGTGACCGGCGTGTCGCAAACCATGCCGCAAGCGCCGTGGACAACGCCGGTTGAGGTAAAGTATCTGCTGGAAGAGAAGCTCGGCATTCGGGTGATGGTCGATAATGACTGCGTGATGCTGGCGCTCGCGGAGAAATGGCAAAATAATTCGCAGGAACGGGATTTCTGCGTGATCAACGTTGATTACGGCATTGGCTCGTCGTTCGTGATTAACGAGCAAATTTATCGCGGCAGTTTGTATGGTAGCGGACAGATTGGTCACACCATCGTTAATCCGGATGGCGTCGTCTGCGACTGTGGACGTTACGGCTGCCTGGAAACCGTCGCCTCGTTAAGCGCATTAAAAAAACAGGCGCGGGTATGGCTAAAATCACAACCGGTTAGTACTCAACTTGATCCTGAAAAACTGACTACAGCGCAGTTAATCGCTGCCTGGCAAAGTGGAGAACCGTGGGTCACCAGCTGGGTTGACCGCAGTGCCAATGCCATTGGTTTGAGTCTGTATAACTTCCTCAACATCCTCAATATTAATCAGATTTGGTTGTACGGTCGCAGTTGTGCCTTTGGTGAGAACTGGCTTAATACTATTATTCGCCAGACAGGATTTAACCCGTTCGACCGCGACGAAGGACCGAGCGTGAAAGCGACGCAAATTGGCTTCGGGCAATTAAGCCGCGCACAACAGGTGCTGGGAATTGGCTATTTGTATGTTGAGGCGCAGTTACGACAGATTTGATGGCGCGATAACGTAGAAAGGCTTCCCGAAGGAAGCCTTGATGATCATAAACGAAAAATCGCCTGATGCGCTACGCTTATCAGGCCTACACGGAGATTGCAATATATTGAATTTGCAAGATTTTGTAGGCCTGAGAAGGTGTTCATGCCGCATCCAACATGAACAACGAGCACATTGTCAGCAAATCACCGTTTCGCTTATGCGTAAACCGGGTAACGTGCGCAGATGTCGAGAACTTTACCTTTGATGCGCTCGATAACGGCTTCATCATTGATGCTGTCCAGCACGTCACACATCCAGCCAGCCAGTTCTTTCGCTTCGGCTTCTTTAAAGCCGCGACGGGTAATCGCCGGAGTACCTACACGAATACCGGAGGTCACAAACGGGCTCTTCGGATCGTTCGGTACGCTGTTTTTGTTGACGGTGATGTTAGCACGGCCCAGAGCGGCGTCTGCTTCTTTACCGGTCAGGTTTTTATCAACCAGATCAACCAGGAACAGGTGGTTATCAGTGCCGCCGGAAACCACTTTGTAGCCGCGTTCCAGGAACACTTCTACCATCGCTTTAGCGTTTTTAGCGACCTGCTGCTGGTAAGTTTTGAACTCAGGCTCCATCGCTTCTTTCAGAGCAACCGCTTTACCGGCGATTACGTGCATCAACGGACCGCCCTGACCACCAGGGAAAACGGCAGAGTTCAGTTTTTTGTACAGCTCTTCGCTACCACCTTTCGCCAGGATCAGGCCGCCGCGCGGACCCGCCAGGGTTTTGTGAGTGGTGGTAGTAACAACGTGAGCATGAGGAACCGGGTTCGGGTAGACGCCAGCAGCAACCAGGCCCGCAACGTGCGCCATATCAACGAACAGGTAAGCACCGATGCTGTCAGCGATTTCACGCATTTTCGCCCAGTCCACCACGCCGGAATATGCAGAGAAACCACCGATAATCATTTTCGGCTTGTGTTCTTTGGCTTGTTTTTCCAGATCGGCGTAGTCGATATGACCGGTAGCATCGATACCGTAAGGAACGATGTTGTACAGTTTACCGGAGAAGTTAACCGGAGAACCGTGAGTCAGGTGACCGCCATGCGCCAGGTTCATACCCAGAACGGTATCACCTGGTTCCAGCAGCGCGGTGTAGACCGCAAAGTTAGCCTGGGAGCCGGAGTGCGGCTGAACGTTAGCGTAGTCAGCGCCGAACAGTTCTTTCGCACGATCGATCGCCAGTTGTTCAACGATATCAACATACTCGCAACCGCCGTAGTAGCGTTTGCCCGGATAACCTTCAGCATATTTGTTGGTCAGCTGAGAACCCTGCGCCTGCATTACGCGCGGGCTGGTGTAGTTTTCGGAGGCGATCAGTTCGATGTGCTCTTCCTGACGTACTTTTTCCTGCTCCATAGCCTGCCACAGTTCGGCATCATAATCGGCAATGTTCATTTCACGCTTTAACATCCGCATCTCCTGACTCAGCTAACAATAAAATTTTTGGCCTTTATAGGCGGTCCTGTTGGACAACGGCGAACAGTATAACCGAATCATTGTGCGATAACAGGTCTTGACAAAGGAATTTACGCAAACGATTACCTTCAGGCTACGCAAGGCTTTGGCGAATAAAGAGCTTGCAACCGGAAACGGATTTCTTTTCAGGTTTGTGATGCAAATTTTTCACTTCATCACATTCTTTCTGAAAAACACCAAAGAACCATTTACATTGCAGGGCTATTTTTTATAAGATGCATTTGAGATACATCAATTAAGATGCAAAAAAAGGAAGACCATATGCTTGACGCTCAAACCATCGCTACAGTAAAAGCCACCATCCCTTTACTGGTGGAAACAGGGCCAAAGTTAACCGCCCATTTCTACGACCGTATGTTTACTCATAACCCAGAACTCAAAGAAATTTTTAACATGAGTAACCAGCGTAATGGCGATCAACGTGAAGCCCTGTTTAACGCTATTGCCGCCTACGCCAGTAATATTGAAAACCTGCCTGCGCTGCTGCCAGCGGTAGAAAAAATCGCGCAGAAGCACACCAGTTTCCAGATCAAACCGGAACAGTACAACATCGTCGGCGAACACCTGTTGGCGACGCTGGACGAAATGTTCAGCCCGGGCCAGGAAGTGCTGGACGCGTGGGGTAAAGCCTATGGCGTACTGGCTAATGTATTTATCAATCGCGAGGCGGAAATCTATAACGAAAACGCCAGCAAAGCCGGTGGTTGGGAAGGTACTCGCGATTTCCGCATTGTGGCTAAAACACCGCGCAGCGCGCTTATCACCAGCTTCGAACTGGAGCCGGTCGACGGTGGCGCAGTGGCAGAATACCGTCCGGGGCAATATCTCGGCGTCTGGCTGAAGCCGGAAGGTTTCCCACATCAGGAAATTCGTCAGTACTCTTTGACTCGCAAACCGGATGGCAAAGGCTATCGTATTGCGGTGAAACGCGAAGAGGGTGGGCAGGTATCCAACTGGTTGCACAATCACGCCAATGTTGGCGATGTCGTGAAACTGGTCGCTCCGGCAGGTGATTTCTTTATGGCTGTCGCAGATGACACACCAGTGACGTTAATCTCTGCCGGTGTTGGTCAAACGCCAATGCTGGCAATGCTCGACACGCTGGCAAAAGCAGGCCACACAGCACAAGTGAACTGGTTCCATGCGGCAGAAAATGGCGATGTTCACGCCTTTGCCGATGAAGTTAAGGAACTGGGGCAGTCACTGCCGCGCTTTACCGCGCACACCTGGTATCGTCAGCCGAGCGAAGCCGATCGCGCTAAAGGTCAGTTTGATAGCGAAGGTCTGATGGATTTGAGCAAACTGGAAGGTGCGTTCAGCGATCCGACAATGCAGTTCTATCTCTGCGGCCCGGTTGGCTTCATGCAGTTTACCGCGAAACAGTTAGTGGATCTGGGCGTGAAGCAGGAAAACATTCATTACGAATGCTTTGGCCCGCATAAGGTGCTGTAATTTGATGTTGCCGGATGGAAACATCCGGCAACCCTTGACGCGGTTTAAATTGCCGCGTCGTCCTCTTCACCGGTACGGATGCGAATGACCCGTGCCACGTCAAAGACGAAGATTTTACCGTCACCGATTTTGCCGGTTTGCGCCGTGCGAATAATGGTATCGACACAGGTATCGACAATGTCGTCCGGTACGACAATCTCAATTTTCACTTTCGGCAGAAAATCCACCATATACTCCGCGCCGCGGTACAGCTCGGTATGGCCTTTCTGGCGACCAAAGCCTTTCACTTCGGTCACCGTCATGCCGGTAATACCGACTTCGGCCAGTGCTTCGCGGACATCGTCCAGCTTGAAGGGTTTTATAATCGCATCAATCTTTTTCATGCTATTCCTTGAAAAGGTCGCCTGTCTTTTGATCTGCTAAACGTAACACATAACGCCAATTCATTCCTTGAAATCGTTTGCATCCAGCTCGTGTCGGGAAAGCAGTTTATAAAATTCTGTCCGGTTGCGCCCCGCCATTCTCGCCGCGTGGGTGACGTTGCCTTTGGTGATTTGCAGCAGCTTACGCAAATAGTTGAGTTCAAACTGATTACGTGCCTCAACAAAGGTTGGCAGCGCCGTGTTTTCACCCTCCAGCGCCTGCTCCACCAGCGCATCACTAATCACCGGAGATGAGGTCAGCGCCACACACTGTTCAATCACGTTGACCAACTGGCGCACATTACCCGGCCAGCTCGCGGTCATCAGGCGTTTCATCGCATCGGTAGAGAACGCGCGGACAAACGGTTTATGTCGCTCTGCCGCCTGGCGCAACAGGTGATTTGCCAGTAGCGGAATGTCTTCTGTGCGCTCCGCCAGTGCCGGAATTTTCAGGCTGACAACGTTGAGGCGGTAATAGAGATCTTCGCGGAATTCCCCGCGCGCCATCGCTTTTGGCAGGTCGCGGTGAGTGGCGGAAATAATCCGCACGTCGATATCAATATCGCGGTTACTGCCCAGCGGGCGCACTTTACGCTCCTGCAACACGCGCAGCAGTTTGACCTGCAACGGTGCGGGCATATCGCCAATCTCATCGAGAAATAGCGTACCGCCTTCCGCCGCCTGGAATAAACCTTCGCGATTGCTGACAGCGCCAGTAAACGCGCCACGCGCATGACCAAACAGCTCCGACTCCAGCAATTGCTCGGGCAATGCGCCACAGTTAATAGCAATAAATGGTTTGCTGTTGCGCGGGCTGGCGTTGTGGATAGCCTGGGCGAAAATCTCTTTCCCGGTGCCGCTCTGACCGTTAATCAAAACGCTGACGTCTGATTGCGCCACCAGCCGCGCCTGTTCCAGCAAACGCAGCATCAGCGGGCTGCGGGTGACAATTGCCTCGCGCCAGCGTTCATCGGTGGCTGGCGCGGATTGCTCCAGCGCATCGTCAATTGCCTGATATAGCGCGTCTTTGTCGACAGGCTTGGTGAGGAAACTAAAAACGCCCTGCTGTGTTGCAGCAACGGCATCGGGAATAGAACCATGCGCGGTAAGAATAATTACCGGCATTCCCGGCTGCACTTTCTGGATTTCAGCAAACAGCTGCATACCGTCCATTTCATCCATCCGCAGGTCGCTGATGACTAAATCTACTTTTTCGCGATTCAGTACCCGTAATCCTTCAGCGCCACTTTCCGCCGTGACCACACTGTAGCCTTCGCTGGTCAGGCGCAGGCCAAGCAGTTTCAGCAATCCCGGATCGTCATCGACCAATAATAAATGCGCAGGTTTATGGCTCATCAGGAGTGACCTCATGGGTGGATGGCGCGGGCTTTTCACCCTCGTGCGGCGTATCCGGCGAGAAATTTCCAGCCGGTTTGCGGGTCGAGAGCTGGCGTTCAATATCGGTCAGGTTTTCCAGCTTGCGGGTGGTGAGTTCCAGCTGCTGTTGTAGAACGTGATGTTGCTGGCGCAAAGTATCCAGCTCGCTGTCACTGGACTGCTGGAGTTTACTGTAGCGTTGGCGCTCTTCCGCCAGTTGCAGTTGCAGCGCCTGACCGTCGCGCCAGAGTTGATACAGTGGGCGAACCTGTGCCGGGATCTCGGTACTTAACGCTTCAATACGCGCGACCAGCTGGCGGCGCTCATACGGCGTAATTTTGGCGTCGGCGAGCAAAATCCCTTGCTTAAAGGTATTTTGCCAGCTGCCGTCGTCATATTGGCGAGCTTGCTGACGCGACTGCGCAGGCATTAAACGATCAGCACAATCCATCGCCCGCAGCCAGTAAAGCGGATTGGTTTCGGTTGATTTACCTTGCAGCGCCCAGATGTCGCTACATTCAGTAGAAAGATAGTCAGCCAGTTGATAAACCGGAATTTTTTCTTCTGCTGGCGTATCAATGGCTGGCTTATTGTGATTCTGCACGCAACCCAGCAATGCCAGACATGGCAGCCCTGCCAGCCACAGCCGTCGGGGCAATAATCGTTGAAAAATGTGTCGCATATTCACCAGACTTAAAGCCTATCCCAGTGGGCGTAATTGTTGCAGACAGTTTGGACATGGACAGCGCGGAGAAACCGGAGCGTACATGTCGTACGTGAGGATTTCGAGCACTGCCCGGGGCCGAACTGACAAATAAAATAGCCTGATGGGATAGGCTGTTAGCATTATTTCGTGTTTTTCGACGACGGCAATTCAATGCGGAAACAAACGTCTTGCCCGCTCTCGTCGACCAGATACAGTTCCCCTTGCATACGGCGAATACAATCCCTGGCAATGCTTAATCCCAGACCGCTGCCCTTCACCGCCCCTTTTCGCTGGTGGCTTCCTTGAAAAAAGGGTTCGAAGATCATGGCGCGTTCCTCTTGCGGAATGGGTGTGCCTGTATTGATGACATCAATATAAACCCGCGCACCATGTAAACTGCTGCGGAGGCAAATGTTACCGGATTCAGCCCCGTAGTGCACCGCATTGGAGTAAAGATTATCCAGTACGCTCATCAGCAGCATTGGCTCCGCCAGGCAAGCTGTTGCTTTGAGATCGACGTCGGTATGCATCATTTTAGCCCGTGCGGGCAGGCTATGAGCAGAAACTACTGTCTCCACCAGCGGTGCTAACTCAACATTATCTAGTTCCACCGCACTGTCCGCCTGTTTACGGTTGTAATCAAGCAGTTGTTCGATCAGTTTTTGCAAATTGCGGCTGCTGCTATCAAGAATGCTCACCACCTCTTTTTGCTCTGGCGTAAGCGGCCCGACAACCTGGTCAGCCAGTAATTCAGTGCCCTCGCGCATACTCGCCAGTGGCGTTTTTAATTCATGAGATAAATGTCTTAAAAATTGATGGCGTTGGGATTCCAGCCATGACAGGCGCTCACTTAACCAAAGAATACGTTGCCCAACCGAGCGTAACTCGCTCGGTCCACTGAACGAAACGCTATTGCCCAGAGAACGCCCTTCCCCCAACCGATTGATCATCCGTTCAATATTTTTCACCGGCCCGATAATCATCCGCGTGAAAAGCAGTACCATTACCAGACTCACCAGAAATAGCACCAGCGATTGCCAACCAAAATATTGCCCACGTTCGGCGATTTCACGCTGAAGCTGCTGCCCACGAGAGAACACCACTGTGCGCGTGGCCTGTACCATTTCGGTATTGGCACTGGCAAAGGCTTCAAGACGTGCGGCGGCGGCAGCATCGGGACCGCTGTTGTTACACTGAAGTTGAGCCAGATTGTGCAAATCCTGACGTAATGCCTGGTAGAGTTTATCGTCCGGCAGCACGCCTGCGTGGGCATCGAGCATTTCGCTGTAACGCTTGCGCTGGCTTTGATAAACCTTCGCCAGGGTTGGGTCGTCCAGCACGCAATACTGACGGTAACTACGCTCCATCTCCAGCGCCGCGTTGGTCATCGCTTCACTGCGCCGGGCATCAATAAGCGTAGTGCGGTTAACCAGCGCCGCCTGATCGCTAAGCGCATTCAGGCTTTGCCAGGCTTGCCATGCCAGCACCAACAGGGGCAGCAGAATCAGCAAAAATGCCAGCATTACCAGTTGTCGTAATGAGCGGGGAAAAACGGGCCAGCGTTTCAAGGTGTTACTCTCGTCAGACGCGAATAGCCTGATGCTAACCGAGGGGAAGTTCAGATACAACAAAGCCGGGAATTACCCGGCTTTGTTATGGAATAAGGCGGTGCCTAACTCGACGTTTCGCCCGATGGTTGATATAGCTACGCTGATATCAGAAGTTGGACGGCAGGCACCTTGTTGTGCGTCATTCGTATTTTATGTAGCACGTCCCGAAGGGGCTGACATAAGTCGGTGAATGAGCCACTGGTTACTATTATGCAGTAACTGTGCCAATAAAGAAAATAGTTTGGTAACATACTGATTATACGTTGCTTTGAGGGGTTTATGTCTTCTCCGCTGTTTGAATGTAAATCAGCCACTGTGTCGCTAAAAAGAGACAACTTAAGATAAACTTATTAGATAATATTAAAATCAATGAGTTAAGTGTCGCCAGAAAGCGACACGGCAAACCACCCATTGTCGTGATTTACAGACACAAAAAAGCTCCCGGAGTTGGGAGCTTATGATAGTGGTTGGTGCTTAATGCCGCATCCGGGCTGCAAAACCAATGGGCTGACGACTTACCCCAACTGCTTACGCGCATTGCGGAAAATACGCATCCATGGGCCATCCTCGCCCCAGTTTTCCGGATGCCAGGAGTTGCTGACAGTACGGAAAACACGTTCCGGGTGCGGCATCATAATGGTGACTCGACCACTTTCAGTCGTGACTGCCGTAATACCGTTCGGTGAACCGTTCGGGTTAGCCGGGTAGGTTTCAGTGACTTTGCCGAAGTTATCGACATAGCGCAGTGCCACCAGCCCTTTGCTTTCCAGTGCCGCCAGATGCGCCGCATCACGCACTTCCACGCGCCCTTCACCATGAGAGACAGCAATCGGCATTTGCGAGCCCACCATCCCCTGCAACAGCAGCGACGGGCTTTGGGTCACTTCAACCAGGCTGAAACGCGCTTCAAAGCGATCGGAGGTATTGCGCACAAAACGTGGCCACAACTCACTACCTGGGATCAGTTCACGCAGATTAGACATCATCTGGCAACCGTTACATACCCCCAGCGCCAGCGTTTGCGGACGATGGAAGAAGGTTGCAAACTCATCGCGTACACGGTCATTGAACAGGATAGACTTCGCCCAACCTTCACCGGCACCCAGCACGTCACCGTAGGAGAAACCTCCGCACGCGACCAGGGCGTGAAAATCCTCCAGGCCCGTGCGTCCAGCCAGCAGGTCGCTCATATGCACATCGATTGCATCGAAGCCTGCACGGTGGAAGGCTGCCGCCATTTCAACATGCGAGTTCACGCCCTGCTCACGCAGTACGGCAACTTTCGGACGTGCGCCAGTGGCAATATACGGTGCTGCCACATCTTCGTTGATATCGAACGACAGTTTCACATTCAGGCCCGGATCGGCGTCGTTTGATTTCGCCTGGTGCTCCTGGTCAGCACACTCCGGGTTGTCACGCAGGCGCTGCATCTGCCAGGTAGTTTCTGCCCACCAGACACGCAACGTGGTGCGGCTTTCGCTGAATACAGTCTGCCCGTTGGCGGTAATCACAAAACGGTCACCGGAAACCGCCTGCCCAACATAATGGACGCAATCAGCAAGGCCATGCTGTGCCAGTACGGACTCGACCGCTTCACGGTCAGCGGCACGAACCTGAATCACCGCCCCCAGTTCTTCGTTAAACAACGCCGCCAGGCGATCGTCACCCAGAGAGGCGATATCTGCGTCAATGCCACAATGACCAGCAAAGGCCATTTCCGCCAGCGTTACCAGCAGGCCGCCATCAGAGCGGTCGTGATACGCCAGCAGCTTACGCTGTGCAACCAGCGCCTGAATCGCGTCATAGAAGCCTTTCAGTTGCGCGACATCGCGTACATCTGCCGGTTTATCGCCAAGCTGACGATAAACCTGCGCCAGCGCCGTTGCGCCCAGCGCGTTATTGCCTTTGCCCAAATCAATCAGCAGCAGTGCGTTATCTTCGGTAGAAAGCTGCGGCGTGATGGTGTGACGTACATCTTCCACGCGGGCAAATGCAGAAATCACCAGCGACAGCGGCGACGTCATTTCGCGCTCTTCGTTACCTTCCTGCCAGCGGGTTTTCATCGACATAGAGTCTTTACCCACCGGGATCGTCAGGCCCAGCGCCGGACAAAGCTCTTCGCCCACGGCTTTAACGGCTTCATACAGGCCCGCATCTTCACCAGGGTGGCCTGCCGCCGCCATCCAGTTGGCGGAAAGTTTAATGCGTTTGATATCGCCAATCTGTGTTGCGGCAATATTGGTTAACGCTTCACCGACCGCCAGACGGGCAGAGGCGGCGAAATCCAGCAGCGCAACCGGCGCACGCTCGCCAATCGCCATCGCTTCACCGTAGTAGCTGTCGAGGCTGGCGGTAGTGACCGCGCAGTTAGCGACCGGCACCTGCCACGGACCCACCATCTGATCGCGCGCTACCATGCCAGTTACGCTGCGGTCACCGATGGTCACCAGGAAAGTTTTCTCCGCCACGGTCGGCAGATGCAGTACGCGTTTCACCGCGTCTGCAATGGTGATCCCTTCACGGACCAGCGCATCGCCCTTCGCTTTCAGCGTTTGTACATCGCGGGTCATCTTCGGCGTTTTACCAAGCAGGACGTCCAGCGGCAGATCGATCGGCTGATTATCAAAATGACGATCGTGCAGAGAAAGATGCAGTTCTTCGGTCGCTTCACCAATCACCGCGTAGGGTGCGCGCTCACGCTTACACAGTTCGTCAAACAGCGGTAATTGATCGGCAGCAACCGCCAGCACGTAGCGTTCCTGGGATTCGTTACACCAGATTTCCAGCGGGCTCATGCCCGGTTCGTCGCTTAGAATCTCGCGCAGTTCAAATTTACCGCCGCGCCCGCCGTCGCTCACCAGTTCCGGCATGGCGTTAGAAAGACCGCCAGCGCCAACGTCGTGGATAAACAGGATTGGGTTGGCATCACCAAGCTGCCAGCAACGGTCGATCACTTCCTGGCAGCGACGCTCCATCTCCGGGTTGTCGCGCTGTACGGAAGCAAAGTCGAGGTCGGCATCAGACTGACCAGACGCCATAGAAGACGCTGCACCACCGCCAAGACCGATGTTCATTGCCGGGCCGCCGAGAACGACCAGCTTCGCACCGACGTTGATCTCGCCTTTTTGTACGTGATCGGCGCGAATGTTGCCGATCCCGCCCGCCAGCATGATCGGTTTGTGATAACCGCGCAGCTCTTCGCCGTTGTGGCTGTTCACTTTTTCTTCATAAGTACGGAAGTAGCCGTTCAGTGCCGGACGACCAAATTCGTTGTTAAACGCCGCGCCGCCCAGCGGGCCTTCGGTCATGATGTCCAGCGCGGTGACAATGCGCTCAGGCTTACCGAAATCTTCTTCCCACGGCTGTTCGAAGCCAGGAATTCGCAGGTTGGAAACGGAGAAACCAACCAGACCCGCTTTCGGCTTTGCGCCGCGCCCGGTGGCACCTTCATCGCGGATTTCACCGCCGGAACCGGTCGCCGCGCCCGGCCACGGAGAAATCGCCGTCGGGTGGTTGTGAGTTTCGACTTTCATCAGAATATGCGCCGGTTCCTGATGGAAATCGTAGCGGCCCGTTTCGTGGTCAGCAAAGTAGCGGCCCACTTCAGAACCTTCCATTACGGCGGCGTTATCTTTATAAGCAGAGAGAACGTGATCCGGCGTGGTTTCGAAGGTGTTTTTGATCATCTTAAACAGCGATTTCGGCTGCTGTTCACCATCGATAACCCAGTCGGCGTTAAAAATTTTGTGGCGGCAGTGCTCGGAGTTCGCCTGGGCAAACATATACAGTTCGATGTCGTTCGGGTTACGACCAAGCTTTGTGAAAGCATCCTGCAAATAGTCAATTTCATCTTCCGCCAGAGCCAGGCCAAGACGCAGGTTAGCGTCGATTAGCGCCTGACGGCCCTGCCCCAGCAAATCAACGCTGGTGACCGGAGTCGGTTGATGGTGTGCAAACAGCTGCTCTGCATCATCTAAAGCAAAAAAGACCGTTTCCATCATGCGGTCGTGCAGTTCAGCGGTAACCTGCTGCCATTGTTCATTGGTCAGCGTACCGGCTTCTATATAGTAAGCAACGCCGCGCTCAAGGCGGTTAACCTGTTGCAGCCCGCAGTTATGGGCAATATCGGTCGCTTTCGAAGACCAGGGAGAGATGGTGCCAGGACGCGGGGTCACCAGCAGGAGTTTGCCTTGCGGGGCGTGGCTGGCGAGTGCCGGGCCATATTTCAGCAGGCGTTCAAGTTGTGCGTGCTCATCATCGTTTAACGGCGCATTGAGGTCAGCAAAATGGACATACTCGGCGTAAATAGTGTGAACCGGGAGCCTGGCAGCCTGAAAACGTGCCAGCAGTTTGTTGATTCGGAATGCCGACAATGCAGGCGAACCACGCAGAATTTCCATCATAAGTCTCTCGTCTTCTAAGCTTTCGGTGTACCCAAGGGGGGGGAAACGGGCGTCATTATAAAGAATCTGATGCGCTGACGAAACCGTTTGCGTGGAAATAAAATCACCATCGTGAATTAGCAACGCGTGCCGCCAATGGCTGTAATAAGTTGCCATCTGGCGCAGGTTTACGCAAAATGCCGCTCATTTATGAGTAAACCTTTCACTATTATTACGTTTTTTCAAGCTGGGACGCGCACGACACAGAGAATTAACTAATTGAAAAAATTAAAGATTAATTATCTGTTCATCGGCATTCTGGCACTGCTGCTCGCGGTCGCTCTCTGGCCATCCATTCCCTGGTTTGGTAAAGCCGACAACCGTATCGCCGCCATTCAAGCGCGGGGAGAGTTGCGTGTGAGCACCATTCATACTCCCCTGACTTATAACGAAATCAACGGGAAACCTTTTGGCCTGGATTACGAACTGGCGAAACAGTTTGCCGATTACCTCGGCGTAAAACTGAAAGTGACCGTGCGGCAGAATATCAGCCAGCTGTTTGACGACCTCGATAATGGTAACGCCGACCTGCTGGCGGCAGGACTGGTCTATAACAGTGAGCGGGTAAAAAATTATCAGCCTGGCCCTACCTATTATTCCGTGTCACAACAACTGGTTTATAAAGTGGGTCAGTATCGCCCACGTACGCTGGGCAACCTGACGGCGGAGCAACTCACCGTTGCACCGGGTCATGTGGTGGTTAACGATCTCCAGACCCTGAAAGAAACAAAATTCCCGGAATTAAGCTGGAAGGTAGACGACAAAAAAGGCTCTGCGGAATTAATGGAAGATGTCATCGAAGGAAAACTCGATTACACCATTGCTGATTCTGTCGCCATCAGCCTGTTTCAGCGCGTTCACCCGGAGCTCGCCGTAGCGCTCGATATCACCGATGAACAACCGGTGACTTGGTTTAGCCCGTTAGATGGCGATAATACCCTTTCCGCCGCCCTGCTCGACTTCTTCAACGAAATGAATGAAGACGGTACGCTGGCACGCATTGAAGAGAAATACCTGGGGCATGGCGATGATTTTGATTACGTCGATACGCGCACATTTTTACGCGCCGTCGATGCGGTACTGCCGCAGTTAAAGCCCCTGTTTGAGAAATACGCCGAAGAAATTGACTGGCGTTTGCTGGCCGCTATTGCTTATCAGGAATCGCACTGGGATGCACAGGCCACTTCACCGACGGGTGTGCGCGGCATGATGATGTTAACCAAAAATACCGCGCAAAGCCTCGGCATTACGGATCGTACCGATGCCGAACAGAGCATTAGCGGTGGCGTGCGTTATTTGCAGGATATGATGAGTAAAGTGCCGGAAAGTGTGCCGGAGAACGAACGGATCTGGTTTGCCCTCGCTGCGTACAATATGGGCTATGCGCATATGCTGGATGCCCGCGCCCTGACGGCAAAAACCAAAGGGAATCCTGACAGTTGGGCTGACGTAAAACAGCGTCTGCCTTTACTTAGCCAGAAACCCTATTACAGCAAGCTGACTTACGGCTACGCTCGTGGGCATGAAGCCTACGCTTATGTCGAAAATATTCGTAAGTATCAGATTAGCCTGGTGGGTTATCTGCAAGAGAAAGAGAAGCAGGCTACAGAAGCGGCGATGCAACTGGCGCAGGATTATCCGGCGGTATCGCCTACGGAGTTGGGCAAAGAGAAATTTCCTTTTCTCTCGTTTCTTTCCCAGTCGTCATCAAACTATTTGACCCATTCTCCCTCTCTGCTGTTTTCCAGGAAAGGGAGTGAAGAGAAACAAAATTAATCCGTCGAGGATTGCGCTTTTTTCTGCGCTTTAATTTCCTGGCGGCGCATGCGAAAGAAGTCACTGAGCAACGCCGCGCACTCATCCGCCAGTATTCCTTCCGTAATTTCCACTCGGTGATTCATACCCGGATGATGCAGCACATCCATTAAAGATCCCGCAGCGCCAGTTTTCGCGTCACGCGCACCAAAGACCACGCGACCAATGCGACTGTGGATCATCGCTCCGGCACACATTACACATGGTTCAAGCGTGACATACAACGTGGCGTCGATCAGACGATAATTTTGCATCACCAGACCACCCTGCCGCAGGGCCATGATTTCTGCATGTGCGGTGGGATCATGGCGACCAATCGGGCGGTTCCAGCCTTCGCCGATTACCCGATTGTTATGCACTAATACCGCGCCGACCGGCACTTCCCGCTCATCCCAGGCACGTTTCGCCAGCGTCAGCGCGTGACGCATCCAGTATTCGTGGCTAAATTCGACTTCAGACAAAAAGAAAACTCCGGTTATAAAAGCGCGGCGCATTATACACGGACGCTATGCTTTACTCTATTCCAGTTGCTGGAGTTCACCGCGCGGGGTTACTCGCCAACGATGCTGACAGAAATAAAGCAGCGGATTGTCCTGATTACTGTCGCTATAGCCACTGTACAGCCGCAGCGGAGTGCCGATTTTGCGCTCAAGTTGTGCGACCTTTTCATGTCCCAGACAACGCATCGTCAATACCCAACCACCATAGCCACGCTGAATTTGGCTGGCGATAAGATTAACCCGCGGCAGCCAGGGCGTATCGAAATAAACCGCTTCAACCAGCGGCTGCGGAGAGCCGGTAATCAACCAGATATCAGCATCGGAACTTAACAGGTAGGTGGTTAATCGCTCCTGAACCAGCGGAAAGGCGGTAACATTGTCGCGAAACCAGCGCACGAAATCGGCCTGCAACGTCTGTAAACGTGCTTCGCTGTGACCAAAAGTGCACCCCCACAGAAGCAGACTCATCGGCCAGCGTGCCGCACGACCTTTTATCAATAACGCAATGGCTATAATCGGTAACAACGGCAGGACAAGTAACGCATTCAGCGGTTGGCGACGTAGTAAATAGCGCAGAAAACTGCCGAACATATCCTGCTGATGCAATGTTCCATCTAAGTCAAAAAACACCACACGACGCTCGTGAGTTGCCAAACCATACTCCTCTGGACTGAAACATCCTGATTAATTTTCGCTACTACATAGCCTAACAGATAGATCATCACTTTTCCGGCAACAATCAACCGCATCATGGCTAACTGGAATTTTTAATTCATGGCAATTAGCGGCAATGGAATATAAAATTCACTCGCGTGTGTCTCATATTGCCTGTTGTCGCCACTATTTCATCGCGAGGAAAGATATGAACGGCTTACTTCGTATCCGTCAGCGTTACCAGGGGCTTGCCCAGAGTGATAAAAAACTGGCGGATTATCTGCTGCTACAACCTGATACGGCGCGCCATTTAAGCTCTCAGCAACTGGCCAACGAAGCCGGAGTCAGTCAGTCCAGCGTCGTGAAGTTCGCGCAAAAACTCGGCTATAAAGGTTTTCCGGCGCTTAAGTTGGCGTTGAGTGAAGCGCTGGCAAGCCAGCCGGAATCACCCTCCGTGCCCATTCATAACCAAATCCGCGGTGATGATCCGTTACGGCTGGTCGGCGAAAAACTGATTAAAGAAAATACTGCCGCTATGTACGCAACGCTAAACGTTAATAGTGAAGAGAAACTGCATGAATGCGTAACAATGTTGCGCTCTGCGCGGCGGATAATTCTGACCGGTATTGGCGCTTCGGGTCTGGTGGCGCAAAACTTTGCCTGGAAGCTGATGAAGATTGGCTTCAATGCTGCCGCAGTGCGCGATATGCATGCGCTACTCGCAACAGTACAGGCGTCGTCCCCTGACGATCTGTTATTAGCCATTTCCTACACCGGTGTACGACGCGAGTTAAACCTGGCGGCAGATGAGATGCTGCGAGTGGGCGGAAAAGTGCTGGCGATTACCGGCTTTACTCCGAATGCCCTGCAACAGCGTGCTTCTCATTGCCTGTATACCATTGCCGAAGAACAAGCGACAAACAGTGCTTCAATCTCTGCTTGTCACGCTCAGGGAATGTTAACGGATTTGCTGTTCATTGCGCTGATTCAGCAGGATCTGGAACTGGCACCAGAACGTATTCGTCATAGTGAAGCGCTGGTGAAAAAACTGGTCTGAGTAAAGAATGCGCGTATAATGCCCGCCCGGTTTGTGTTGTTTTGAGAGTTTCCTTATGGCGTTGTTAATCACTAAAAAATGCATCAATTGTGATATGTGTGAACCCGAATGCCCGAATGAGGCGATTTCAATGGGAGATCATATCTACGAGATTAACAGCGATAAGTGTACCGAATGCGTAGGGCACTACGAGACACCAACCTGCCAGAAGGTGTGCCCGATCCCCAATACTATTGTGAAAGATCCGCAACATGTCGAGACAGAAGAACAGTTGTGGGATAAATTTGTGCTGATGCACCACGCGGATAAAATTTAATATTCTGCTCCTGAAGTAGAGTATTAATTATTTTATAGGGAAACCTTAACGCTATTATATTTATTTAATTGATGATTATTAGCACAAACATTCACTAAGTTAATTTATATAGTATCTGCCCAGACACTTATTTATAGTTATTAAAGGTGCGTCCGACTGGTTCACCGGACGCACCTTAAGTACGTTTCCTTGTGTTATAAGAACAGAAGGATCAGCTGTAAAACAGCAATGATGATTTTGATGGCCCGTTTAATAAGGTATCGGCAATCAGTCATTCGTTTTTCCTTAAACAAGGAATGCAGCCGTTCAGATTAGCCCTTACATCTCCCCAAAACTGAACGTGCGAGTTATTGAGGGTGCATGCTGCACTCCACACCAGAGCTTTGACGACACCACTCGTTTCAATGGGGGAATTCTGTGGCATGGTGTAAAGCACAGCAAAATCGCCAATAACGAAACCAATTTTAATGTACTTACGAATTGGCGGTCACGTTAATCTTGCCATCAATATCGCTTTCTTCGTAAAGGCTCGAGTTTTTATGATAAAGATTGCAAGTTGCTTGTAAAAGATAACTACCCTGATCCATAATCGCTGTTGTTGAGGGTGCGTGCTGCACTAAATTAAAGTTACAAAGTAAAACCCCCGTTCCTTACCAGTTCGGGGGTTTTACTTTTTAAAGAGAACGGTATTATTTTTAACTTTCAATAATTACCGTGGCGCAAGCATAGTGGCGCTCATCGGCCAGCGTCACATGCATATTTGCAACGCCCAGCTTTTCCGCCAGTTTTAATGCCTCGCCCCACAGTCGCAGCCGTGGCTTACCAAGCTCATCGTTAAATACTTCAAACTGATTAAACGCCAGACCATTGCGGATCCCGGTGCCAAACGCTTTTGCTGCGGCTTCTTTTACGGCAAAGCGTTTCGCCAGAAAACGCACCGGCTGGTGGTGCGTTTTCCAAATTTCCCATTCGTTATCGCTTAATACGCGGCGTGCCAGGCGCTCACCGGATCGGGCGATCACTGCTTCTATGCGAGCGATCTCTACGATATCCGTGCCTAAACCTAATATTGCCATTAGCCACGCGCTTCCAGCATCAGGCGCTTCATTTCTGCCACCGCATCTTTCAGTCCGGTCATCACTGCACGACCAATAATGGCATGACCGATATTCAGTTCGTGCATCTCAGGGATGGCGGCAATGGCTTTTACGTTGTGATAGGTCAGACCGTGTCCGGCGTTAACTTTCAAACCGAGACTAGCGGCAAAGGTCGCGGCTTTGGCGATACGCGCCAGCTCTTGCGCCTGTTCGGCGTCAGTTTTGGCATCAGCATAGCAACCGGTGTGGATCTCGATAAACGGTGCGCCAACCTCTGCCGCAGCTTTGATCTGCTCTTCATCGGCGTCAATAAACAGAGAAACCTGAATCCCGGCATCTGCCAGACGTTTGCAGGCATCGCGCATTTTGTCACGCTGCCCTGCGACATCCAGGCCGCCTTCGGTTGTTACTTCCTGACGCTTTTCCGGTACCAGGCAGCAAAAATGTGGCTTCGTCTCAACGGCGATCGCCAGCATCTCTTCGGTCACCGCCATCTCCAGATTCATGCGGGTATCCAGCGTCTGACGCAGGATGCGCACGTCGCGGTCAGTAATGTGACGGCGATCTTCACGTAAATGCACGGTAATGCCGTCCGCTCCCGCCTGCTCGGCAATAAACGCCGCCTGCACCGGATCCGGGTAAGCAGTACCGCGTGCGTTACGCAGCGTTGCAATATGGTCAATGTTGACGCCTAAAAGTAATTCAGCCATGACAACCCTCATCATTCATAATGTGTTTTCACCGTTCGCTTAGGCATAAACTGCCGGAACAGTTCCCTGCTCTTTAATGGTTTACCGCCAAGATACGGCTTAAGCGCCATGCGGGTAAAGCGTTTCGCGGCGCGTAGTGTGTCTGCGTCAGGAAATTCCCGCGCGTTTAACGCTTTTAACTGCCTTCCGGTGAACGTTTTATTGTCGATAACGACGCTTGCGATAAACCCTTTTTCTTCGCGATAACGATACGTCATGGTGTCATCTACCGGCTCGCCGCTACCTGCGCAATGGGTAAAATTGACGCCATAGCCCAGATGCCCGAGCAGTGCCAGTTCAAAGCGGCGCAGCGCGGGTTCTGGCGTACCAGTGGCACCTGCAAGAGATTGAATGCAGTGCAAGTAATCGAAAAAGAGTTCAGAGAAGCGCGTCTCGTATTCCAGTACGCGGGAGAGAAGTTCGTTGATGTACAGACCGCTGTAAAGCGTGATACCGCTTAATGGCAGCGCCAATGAGACAGCTTCAGCACTGCGCAACGTTTTGACTTCGCCACGCCCGCCGAAACGTAGCAAGAGAGGGGTGAAAGGCTGTAATGCACCTTTCAGGGTAGAGCGTTTAGAGCGTGCGCCTTTGGCAACCAGACGCACGCGACCCGATTCCTCCGTGAAGACGTCCAGCATCAGGCTGGTTTCGCTCCACGGGCGACTATGCAGGACAAATGCGCGCTGCCAGCCTTCCATCGGAGTTACTCTTAAAGATCGTCAACGTAACCGAGACTGCGCAGTGCGCGTTCGTCGTCGGCCCAACCGGATTTCACTTTTACCCACAGTTCAAGGTGAACAGGCGCTTCGAACATTTCCTGCATGTCTTTACGCGCTTCAATCCCGATGGTTTTGATCTTGGCCCCTTTGTTGCCAATGACCATCTTCTTCTGCCCTTCACGCTCAACGAGAATCAAACCGTTGATGTCATAACCACCGCGTTCGTTAGAGACGAAACGTTCGATCTCCACGGTCACGGAGTACGGCAGTTCAGCGCCGAGGAAACGCATCAGTTTTTCGCGGATGATTTCAGACGCCATAAAACGCTGTGAGCGATCGGTGATGTAATCTTCCGGGAAGTGATGAGTCGCTTCAGGTAGATGCTTACGCACGATTGCCGCAATAGTGTCAACATTCAGCCCGGTTTCGGCAGAGATTGGCACGATATCGAGGAAGTTCATCTGGCTTGCCAGGAACTGCAGGTGCGGCAGCAGATCGGCTTTCTCCTGCACGTTGTCCACTTTGTTCACCGCGAGGATTACCGGCGCTTTGCCTTCGCGCAGTTTGTTGAGCACCATTTCGTCGTCCGGCGTCCAGCGGGTGCCTTCAACGACAAAAATCACCAGCTCAACATCGCCAATAGAGCTGCTCGCCGCTTTGTTCATCAGGCGGTTAATGGCGCGTTTTTCTTCCATATGCAGGCCCGGTGTATCGACGTAGATCGCCTGATACGCGCCTTCAGTATGGATCCCCACAATGCGGTGACGAGTTGTCTGCGCCTTGCGGGAAGTGATGGAGATTTTCTGCCCCAGCAGTTTGTTCAACAATGTGGATTTGCCAACGTTCGGACGTCCGACGATGGCAATAAATCCGCAGTAACTTTTATCGATGCTCATTCCAGCTCCAGTTTTTTCAACGCCTGTTCGGCGGCAGCCTGCTCAGCCTTACGACGGCTTGAACCTGTGCCAACCACCGGTTCACTCAGGCCGCTGACCTGGCAGTGGATAGTAAATTCCTGATCGTGCGCTTCGCCACGTACCTGGACTACCAGATAAGTCGGCAGCGGCAGATGGCGACCCTGCAAATATTCTTGCAAGCGCGTTTTCGGATCTTTTTGTTTATCGCCTGGGCTAATTTCGTCCAAACGAGTTTGATACCAGTTGAGGATTAATTTCTCGACGGTTTGAATATCACTGTCGAGGAATACGCCACCAATTAATGCTTCGACGGTGTCGGCGAGAATTGACTCACGACGAAATCCACCGCTTTTAAGTTCACCTGGCCCTAAACGTAAGCACTCGCCTAACTCAAATTCGCGCGCCAGTTCCGCCAGCGTATTGCCACGGACCAGCGTGGCGCGCATCCGGCTCATATCGCCTTCATCCACACGAGGGAAACGGTGATAAAGCGCATTGGCGATAACGTAGCTCAGAATAGAGTCGCCTAAAAATTCTAAACGCTCGTTATGTTTACTGCTGGCACTACGATGAGTTAATGCCTGCTGCAACAGTTCCTGATGATTAAAAGTGTAGCCCAGCTTCCGTTGAAGCCGATTAATTACGATGGGGTTCATGCGATACCAATAAATAAATGCGTCAACAATTCAGCACACGAAACAGACCTGATATACATGGTTCTGCTAACTGCTTCGCTGCAGTTTCAGTTTACCGGTATATGGGGACCAACGCTGTTTCGTGTGCCGTGGCAACCTGGAGGTGCCAACCTTAAACTTCGGGGGAATATTCTATACACAACGACGGGGGATGTCGTTAGCCACGGGAGATTTATCTCATAAATAATTCACGTTGTCGCCATAACGGCGACAACGTGAACGAAGATGGCTATTAATGGATGCCGCCAATGCGACTTAAGCGCAGACCAGTCGGCCATTCGCCTTCTTGCTTATCGAAGCTCATCCAGATAGCCGTTGCCCGACCGACCAGATTCGCTTCCGGCACAAAGCCCCAGTAACGGCTGTCCGCGCTGTTGTCGCGGTTGTCGCCCATCATGAAGTATTGTCCCGGAGGAACAATCCAGGTTGCCAGTTGTTGCCCTGGCTGCTGGTAATACATCCCCACCTGATCCTGCGCAATCGGCACTGTCAGAATGCGGTGCGTCACATCACCCAGTGTCTCTTTACGCTCGGAAAGACGAATTCCATTTTCTTTGGTTTCGTTTTTCGGCACTTCAAAGAATCCGCTGGTCGCTTCCCCACCATTACGGCGTGAGAAGGTCTGAACGAAATCGCTCGGTTCCACGTTTGAGTAGGTGACCGGCAGCGCGTTTTCACACGCCTGGCCGGAACTGCATCCCGGTTGAATCGTCAGCTCTTTTGAGACCGGATCGTAAGTGACTTTATCGCCCGGTAAACCCACCGCGCGCTTGATGTAATCAAGCTTTGGATCTTCCGGATATTTAAAGACCACGATATCGCCGCGTTTCGGATGACCGGTTTCGATCAGCGTTTTCTGGTAGATAGGATCTTTAATGCCATAAGCAAACTTCTCTACCAGAATAAAATCACCAATTAACAGAGTCGGCATCATCGAACCTGACGGGATCTGGAACGGTTCATAAATAAACGAACGCACAATCAATACGATAGCCAGTACCGGAAAAACAGAAGCACCGGTTTCCAGCCAGCCAGGCTTCGGCGCAACCTTTTTCAACGTTGCTTTATCCAGTGAGTCCCCGGCAGCCGCCTGCGCCGCTGCCTGACGTTCCCGCCGTTTAGGTGCGAAAAAGAATTTATCCACGCACCATAAAATGCCCGTCACCAGTGTGGCAATCACCAGAATCAGGGCAAACATATTCGCCATGCCAACTCCTAAGGGTTATTTGTTGTCTTTGCCGACGTGCAGAATGGCGAGGAACGCTTCCTGCGGCAGCTCGACGTTACCGATCTGCTTCATGCGTTTCTTACCTTCTTTCTGCTTCTGCAGCAGCTTTTTCTTACGGCTGATATCGCCGCCATAACATTTAGCCAGTACGTTTTTACGCAGCTGTTTCACGGTGGATCGCGCAATGATGTGCGTACCAATCGCTGCCTGAATGGCGATATCAAACTGCTGGCGTGGGATCAGATCTTTCATCTTCTCCACCAACTCGCGACCGCGGTTTTGCGAATTATCACGGTGGGTGATCAACGCCAGCGCATCAACACGTTCACCGTTGATTAATACGTCTACACGTACCATGTCGGACGCCTGGAAGCGCTTGAAGTTGTAATCCAGAGACGCATAACCACGCGAGGTAGATTTCAGGCGATCGAAGAAGTCGAGCACCACTTCCGCCATCGGGATCTCGTACGTCAGCGCCACCTGATTACCGTGGTAAACCATATTGGTCTGCACGCCGCGTTTTTCTACGCACAACGTAATAACGTTGCCGAGATATGCCTGCGGCAGCAGCATGTGACACTCTGCAATCGGCTCGCGCAGTTCGTAGATGTTATTTACCGCAGGCAGCTTGGATGGGCTGTCGACGTAGATAACTTCTCTTGACGTGGTTTCAACTTCATACACTACGGTCGGCGCAGTGGTGATCAGATCCAGATCGTATTCACGTTCCAGACGTTCCTGGATGATCTCCATGTGCAGCAGGCCGAGGAAGCCGCAGCGGAAACCAAAGCCCAGCGCGCTGGAGCTTTCCGGCTCATAGAACAGTGAGGCATCGTTCAGGCTGAGTTTACCCAGCGCGTCACGGAAGGCTTCATAGTCGTCGGAACTTACCGGGAACAGACCGGCGTATACCTGCGGTTTGACTTTCTTAAAGCCAGGCAGCGCCTTTTCTGCCGGATTACGCGCCAGCGTTAAGGTATCGCCGACTGGAGCGCCGTGGATATCTTTAATCGCACATACGAGCCAGCCTACTTCGCCACATTTCAGTTCAGTGCGGTCAACCTGTTTCGGCGTGAAGATGCCCAGACGGTCGGCGTTATAGGTCTGCCCGGTACTCATGACTTTCACTTTGTCGCCCTTACGCAGGGTGCCGTTTTTAATACGGATAAGTGAAACAACGCCCAGGTAGTTGTCGAACCATGAGTCGATAATTAGTGCCTGCAACGGGCCTTCCGGATCGCCTTCCGGCGGCGGAATGTCGCGCACCAGACGTTCGAGAACGTCCTGCACACCAACGCCGGTTTTCGCTGAACAGCGCACCGCGTCGGTGGCGTCGATGCCGACGATATCTTCAATTTCTTCCGCCACGCGTTCAGGATCGGCTGCCGGCAGGTCAATCTTGTTCAGTACCGGCACAACTTCGAGATCCATTTCCATGGCGGTGTAGCAGTTTGCCAGGGTTTGCGCTTCTACGCCCTGCCCGGCGTCGACCACCAGCAATGCACCTTCACAGGCAGCCAGCGAACGGGAAACTTCATAGGAGAAGTCTACGTGGCCCGGGGTGTCGATAAAGTTAAGCTGATAGGTTTCGCCGTCAGACGCTTTGTAGTCCAGCGTCACGCTTTGCGCTTTGATGGTAATGCCACGCTCACGCTCAAGATCCATGGAATCGAGAACCTGCGCCTCCATTTCACGGTCAGACAGGCCACCGCAGATCTGGATAATACGGTCAGACAGCGTCGATTTACCGTGGTCAATGTGAGCTATGATCGAAAAGTTACGTATATTCTTCATAAAGTATGATTATTGTGCCTTAATGCCCGGTTAACCAGGCTTTTAGAAGTCGCTGTTCTGAGCTTAACGTCTGTATTAATAGAAACGCCGCATTCTACACTACAACATTGAGGCGAGGAAATGTTCATACCGTATGGATTGTGGTATCTGGAAACGTCCTCGCATTTGTTATGCAAAATGCAACAAAGCCAGTGAAATCACTGGCTCGCGTCTTCCGAAGATGTTTCAAATCGCACAAGGCCAGGCGGCAATGCCACGCTTAAGATGATCGGTTGCCATTCTGCCCGGGCAGCAAACTTACGCGAGTAGCCGCGCGCAATCAGGAACCCGCCAATACCACCGAGGATCGCACCACATAATGCTGCGACGTCAGAAGCAAAGAGTAGCTGAAATAGCGAAGCGATAAGGAATAATCCCACCAGCGGCGACATATAAACCAGTAATGCGGAGCTAAGCAGGCTGCCTTCGGCGATCCCCAATTCCACTTTTTGCCCCGGCACTAACGGCTCATCACAGGGTACGACAATGGTATGCGTGGTTTGCGGGCCAAGTTTATTTAACACGCGGCTACCGCAACCGGCGCGTGAAGCGCAGCTGCTGCATGAAGCTTTAACATCACAACTGACCAGCGCCTGCCCGTTTTGCCAGGAGACGACGGTAGCCCACTCTTTGATCATTGCGCTGCCCCGAACTTAATATTCTCGGCAATGCGTTTCGCCGTTTGCGGCGGCAGTTCACCGACAATGGTGATTTCGGCGTTATCACGTACGCTTGTACTGACGGTTCTGCGTCCGGTGCGCAACATCTGATCGGTGCTCGATGGCGTAGCGCGGTTAACGTTTACCGAGAAGCTGAATAATCCGTCGGAATAGAGACGTGATTCGATAGGCATGTTGTCCATCGTCGGTAGCGGACGTCGACTACTGGAAACTTCGCTAAAACCCTGTGGCAACCAGGTTGGCGTCCAGCTGAATTTAGCTTTTTCACCTACAGGAACAGAAAGCAACGGCGGCAAATTTGCCTTCGCCAGCGTCTGCATACTGCTGCTGATATCCTGATTGACGTTAAAAGCAATCACGCGAAATTGTTCCAGCGTTTCACCATCGCGATCAAGGAGATCAACCCGCATCGGTAATTTCGATTCGGTGTCCATCCACACGATGTAGCTGTAGCGTGTACCATCTCGGGCAACCACGCGAATGACTTCGCAAAGACGATCAGCAATACGCGTGCGCCCGACGGAGATAAAGTCGTAGTAAGGAGAAAGGCGTTTGAAATCGGTATAGATAAGCGATGGCAGAGAATCAACAATGTAATCGCCATTAAGCGTGAACGGTTCAAGTCCCGGTTCAAAATAGCTGATTTCATTGCCGCGCTGTACCACTTCCCGGCGCGGGCCATCCATTTGCAACAATTGTGCAAGAGGACGGTTATCGAGGCGTGCATGTCGATAACGCAGAGACTCAACACCCTGTTTATTGATGCTGATGAATGACAGCTCGTAATTCAGTGACTGACTGGCCAGGTTCATCTGCTGTAATAACGCCCCGGACGCGGGAGTGGCCGAGGCGTTAGCAGAGAATAACAGGCTACCTGTCACTAATGACATGGCAAACCAAAGTTGCTTCATTACTGCGATTGCGTTCCTAAAGTTTGAATTCCTGGCACCTGTACAGCGGCTTGCTGGGTTTGCGCCTGCTCAAACTGAAGCTGTTCAGAGTGGAGTCGGCGTTGCAGTTCGTAATCCTGCAACATTGCATTAATGCGACGACGCTGCTCCTGTACCTGCTGCTGTTGACCATTGTTTGCGGTCGCTTCAGAAGGTACTCCCAGGCTTACCGGGCTGGCTTTACCCATCATCGGCAGTGTATTAAATACCGGCGTTTCGTGCTGCTGGGACGTTTCAGATTGTCCATTATAGTGCTGGACGCCAACGATAACTGCAAGCGATACGCATGCGGCTACGCCCATTTGGGTAAGCTGTGCCGCCCACGGACGTACTTTCTGCCAGAATGGCATTTTCTGCCATTGATGCGGCGCAGGCTGGGCTTCCGGGATCAATGTCGCCGGTTGACGTACTGGCTCTTCTTCAATGGCGGCCATCACGCGTGAAGAGATATCGAAATGGAGCACCTCGGGAGTATCACCCCGCATTGAGTCACGGATTAAGTGATAGCTTTCCCAGGTTTTCTGCATTTCTGGGTTATGAGCCAGTTCGTTAAGCAGCTCACTATCCAGCGTTTCGCCATCCATTAAAGCGGAAAGTTGTTCTTTCTGCATGCCTAATACCCTTATCCAGTATCCCGCTATCGTCAACGCCTGATAAGCGGTTGAACTTTGTTATCAATAGCTTCCCTCGCTCGGAAGATACGTGAACGCACCGTACCTACCGGACAATCCATGATAGCGGCTATCTCTTCATAGCTCAGGCCATCCAGCTCCCGCAAGGTTATTGCCATGCGTAAATCTTCCGGGAGGGACTCAATAGTTCGGAAAACTATCTGTCTCAGTTCTTCTGACAACATTAAGTTCTCAGGGTTCGAAATTTCTTTCAACGCGCCGCCACTTTCGAAGTTTTCAGCTTCAATGGCATCCACATCACTGGAAGGTGGACGACGCCCCTGAGCAACCAGGTAATTTTTCGCTGTATTTACAGCAATCCGATACAGCCATGTATAAAAAGCGCTATCTCCCCGGAACGAATCCAGCGCACGATAGGCTTTAATAAAAGCTTCTTGTACCACATCGGGAACATCACCCGACGGCACATAGCGGGAAACCAGACTCGCCACTTTATGCTGATAGCGCACTACCAGTAAGTTAAAGGCTTTCTGATCTCCCTTCTGGACCCGTTCAACCAGGACCTGGTCCGTTAACTGCTCGCTCATCCGAGGTAAAGTCTCCCCAAACCAAATTTCCACGCGCTATCGAAACGCCACTCCATTAGCTGCAATTTGAGCAAGCAAAGGATTAGAGTGTCTCGTTTTTGTAAAGTTCCGTAACGCATCTGTTTTTGTTTGTCATGCTGTAGACGGATCATTATCTATCATTATAAGTCTACAGAATCTGAACATCGCATTATCTGTGTAGAAATGCCCATTTAACTGCCTGAAGAGTAACCCAACGGCCTTTTTATTTCACCACCTAATCCTCCACCAGCCAGTAACTTCTCTTTTTCTCGCCGCCCTGCATCAGCGTGTTTAGCCACTGTAACAAATATTAAAATAGCAGGTGTTTATTCGCACAACATGATGCTATGCTGACCAAACCGTGTTTAGTAAATTAAACAAAGAAAATGAATACTCTCCCTGAACATTCATGTGACGTGTTGATTATCGGTAGCGGCGCAGCCGGGCTTTCACTGGCGCTACGCCTGGCTGACCAGCATCAGGTCATCGTTCTAAGTAAAGGCCCGGTAACGGAAGGTTCAACATTTTATGCCCAGGGCGGTATTGCCGCCGTGTTTGATGAAACTGACAGCATTGACTCGCATGTGGAAGACACATTGATTGCCGGGGCTGGTATTTGCGATCGCCATGCAGTTGAATTTGTCGCCAGCAATGCACGATCCTGTGTGCAATGGCTAATCGACCAGGGGGTGTTATTTGATACCCACATTCAGCCGAATGGCGAAGAAAGCTACCATCTGACCCGTGAAGGTGGACATAGTCACCGTCGTATTCTTCATGCCGCCGACGCAACTGGTAGAGAAGTAGAAACCACGCTGGTGAGCAAGGCGCTGAACCATCCGAATATTCGCGTGCTGGAGCGCAGCAACGCGGTTGATCTGATTATTTCTGACAAAATTGGCCTGCCGGGCACGCGACGGGTTGTTGGCGCGTGGGTATGGAACCGTAATAAAGAAACGGTGGAAACCTGCCACGCAAAAGCGGTGGTGCTGGCAACTGGCGGTGCGTCGAAGGTTTATCAGTACACCACCAATCCGGATATTTCTTCTGGCGATGGCATTGCTATGGCGTGGCGCGCAGGCTGCCGGGTTGCCAATCTCGAATTTAATCAGTTCCACCCTACCGCGCTATATCACCCACAGGCACGCAATTTCCTGTTAACAGAAGCACTGCGCGGCGAAGGCGCTTATCTCAAGCGCCCGGATGGCACGCGTTTTATGCCCGATTTTGATGTGCGCGGCGAACTGGCCCCGCGCGATATTGTCGCCCGCGCCATTGACCATGAAATGAAACGCCTCGGCGCGGATTGTATGTTCCTTGATATCAGCCATAAGCCCGCTGATTTTATTCGCCAGCATTTCCCGATGATTTATGAAAAATTGCTCGGGCTGGGGATTGATCTCACACAAGAACCGGTACCGATTGTGCCTGCTGCACACTATACCTGCGGTGGTGTAATGGTTGATGATCATGGGCGTACGGACGTCGAGGGCTTGTATGCCATTGGCGAGGTGAGTTATACCGGCTTACACGGCGCTAACCGCATGGCCTCGAATTCATTGCTGGAGTGTCTGGTCTATGGCTGGTCGGCGGCGGAAGATATCACCAGACGTATGCCTTATGCCCACGACATCAGTACGTTACCGCCGTGGGATGAAAGCCGCGTTGAGAACCCTGACGAACGGGTAGTAATTCAGCATAACTGGCACGAGCTACGTCTGTTTATGTGGGATTACGTTGGCATTGTGCGCACAACGAAGCGCCTGGAACGCGCCCTGCGGCGGATAACCATGCTCCAACAAGAAATAGACGAATATTACGCCCATTTCCGCGTCTCAAATAATTTGCTGGAGCTGCGTAATCTGGTACAGGTTGCCGAGTTGATTGTTCGCTGTGCGATGATGCGCAAGGAGAGTCGTGGCCTGCATTTTACGCTGGATTACCCGGAACTGCTCACGCATTCCGGTCCGTCGATCCTTTCCCCCGGCAATCATTACATAAACAGATAAAAAGCCTGGGTCAGCGCCGTATACGCTTCGGAATAGTTCTGGTCTGGCCCACGAATGACTAAGCGATCGCTAAAGCATTCTCCCGCCTGCGGGGAGAATGCCAGCAGCACCCGATGCGGCAGTCGCGCTTCGTTTTCCGCCACATCCGTCCGCAAACGTAAATGCCAGCCCATGCTTAATGCCAGCTCCGTAAAACCATTACCAATCTGCTCTGGCAGCACTACGCAGAAAAATCCCTCTTCGGTAATGCACTCCGCCGCACAGGTCAGCAACGATGGGTGATCAAGCGTAGTGGTATAGCGAGCCTGTTCCCGTTGAGGTGTCGAGCACTCTACTCCCTGCTGATAGTAAGGTGGGTTACTGATGATTAAATCGAAGCGTACTGTCTGCTGTGTGATCCACTGCTGAATATCCGCCGTATGGACGTTAATCCGCTCTGCCCACGGGGACTGGTTGATATTTTCCTGCGCCTGCGCGGCAGCTTCACTTTCCAGTTCAACTGCATCAATCATCACGCTGTCATCGGTTCGCTGCGCCAGCATTAATGCCAGCAACCCGCTACCCGCGCCGATATCAAGGCAACGTTTTACCCCAGCCACCGGTGCCCATGCGCCCAATAAAATACCATCCGTTCCCACTTTCATCGCACAGCGATCGTGAGCAACAAAAAACTGTTTAAAAGTAAATCCATTACGACGAAGCACGGATGTAGACTGTGACATGAAAATAAAACCTTGCAGGAAAAACGGCGATAGCACCGGGTGAGAACAATACCCGAGAAGCGATATCCATACAAACAGATGAAGATTGCAGCCGTAACGTCTATAATCAGCGCCCCACACAGAGGTAGAACATGACTGTAACGACTTTTTCCGAACTTGAACTCGACGAAAGCCTGCTGGAAGCCCTCCAGGATAAAGGTTTCACTCGCCCGACCGCCATTCAGGCTGCCGCCATTCCGCCTGCGCTCGATGGCCGTGATGTACTCGGTTCTGCGCCGACAGGCACCGGTAAAACGGCGGCGTATCTGCTGCCAGCGTTGCAGCACCTGCTCGATTTCCCGCGTAAGAAATCCGGTCCGCCGCGTATTTTGATCCTCACCCCAACTCGCGAGCTGGCGATGCAGGTGGCCGATCATGCCCGCGAACTGGCGAAACATACGCATCTGGATATCGCCACCATCACCGGCGGCGTAGCCTATATGAACCACGCGGAAGTGTTCAGCGAAAATCAGGACATCGTGGTCGCCACGACCGGACGTCTGCTGCAATACATAAAAGAAGAGAACTTCGATTGCCGCGCGGTTGAAACGCTGATCCTCGACGAAGCAGACCGTATGCTGGATATGGGCTTCGCTCAGGATATCGAACATATTGCTGGCGAAACGCGCTGGCGTAAACAGACCCTGCTCTTTTCGGCAACGCTGGAAGGCGATGCGATTCAGGACTTTGCCGAGCGTCTGCTGGAAGATCCGGTGGAAGTTTCTGCCAATCCCTCCACCCGTGAGCGCAAAAAAATTCATCAGTGGTATTACCGCGCCGATGATCTTGAGCATAAAACCGCGTTGCTGGTGCATCTGTTAAAACAGCCGGAAGCGACCCGCTCAATTGTGTTTGTGCGTAAGCGTGAGCGTGTGCATGAGCTGGCAAACTGGCTGCGCGAAGCGGGCATCAACAACTGCTATCTCGAAGGTGAGATGGTACAGGGCAAGCGTAACGAAGCGATCAAGCGTTTGACCGAAGGTCGCGTAAACGTACTGGTCGCAACCGATGTTGCCGCGCGCGGTATCGACATTCCTGACGTCAGCCACGTCTTTAACTTCGATATGCCGCGCAGTGGCGATACTTATTTGCACCGTATCGGACGTACCGCGCGCGCCGGTCGTAAAGGCACCGCAATTTCGCTGGTGGAAGCCCATGACCATCTGCTGCTGGGTAAAGTAGGCCGCTATATTGAAGAGCCAATTAAAGCTCGCGTTATTGATGAGTTACGCCCGAAAACGCGTGCGCCAAGCGAAAAGCAGACCGGCAAGCCATCGAAGAAAGTACTGGCTAAACGTGCTGAGAAGAAAAAAGCTAAAGAGAAAGAGAAGCCGCGGGTGAAAAAACGCCATCGCGACACCAAAAATATTGGTAAGCGCCGTAAACCAAGCGGAACGGGCGTGCCACCGCAAACGACAGAAGAGTAATCTCAATGCCAGGTTTAAGCCTGGTATTAAAAGTGCTGGCAAACGCAAAACTGCCTGATGCGCTACGCTTATCAGGCCTACGTGGCTCATGCAATATATTGAATTTGCACGATCTTGTAGGCCGGATAAGGCGTTCACGCCGCATCCGGCATGAATAAAGCGCACTTTGTCGACAAGTTAAATGCCGGGTTTAATCCCGACATTATTTTTATCCAGCCACAAAACTCTCTTCAACACACTGAATAAAAGTGTGCATCGCCGGGCTAACCGCTTTTCCAGCATGATGTGCGCACATGGCCGTAATGGTCTGCGACTGTTCGCCAAAAGGCAATTCAATTAATTCTCCGCACTCCAACTCTTTTGCCACCGCAAAGCGCGGTAGGTAGCTGACCCCGATATTCGCCGCGACACAACGCTTGATGCTTTCGATACTTATAAGCTCAATGGTGTTTTCCACCGTGATCCGCCGCTGACGCAGCGTGCTCTCAAATATCTGCCGGAAGACACATTGCGGTTCGTTGATAATAAAGCTACAGGCGTTATGTCTTCCCGGCTCAGTAAAATCGACATCTGCAATTTGCGGTGAAGCCACCAGCACCAGTGATTGTTCACCCAACTCTCGTCGATTCAGAGCATCATCATTCCCTACACGATAAAAGACGCCAACATCGGCCTCATCATTCAGTAGCGCATCACGGATCACGTAACAGTTCAGCGACTGCAACGATAAACGCACTTTTGGGGCGCGTTGCCGAAAACGCTGCAACACCTGCGGCATTCGGTAAGAGAGCAACGTTTCGCCCGAAACAACGCGTAGTTCCCCGTCCGGATCTGACTCCTTTTTGGCAGCCTCACGAAGCGTATCCATCACTCGGGTAAGTTCATAAATGTGCGGCAGCAACTTTTTTCCTTCGCGGGTAAGGCACATCCGTCGGCCAATTTTCTCAAATAACTGGACTGAAAACTCCTGCTCAAGCTGCTGAATATGAAAAGTCACCGTCGATTGTGTACAGCACAATTTTTGCGAAGCTCGCAAAAAGGAACCCTCTTCCACCACGGTTTTAAGCGTAATAAAACGGCGCAGATCCATAACCCCAAACCTATCGAAAATATCGAATCTAGAATATAAAAACATTCATTTTTTTAAATGTTCCGTGTCGGGTACTGTCTACCAAAACAGAGGAGATAACAAGTGACACCGACCCTTTTAAGTGCTTTTTGGACTTACACCCTGATTACCGCTATGACGCCAGGACCGAACAATATTCTCGCCCTTAGCTCTGCTACGTCGCATGGATTTCGTCAAAGTACCCGCGTGCTGGCAGGGATGAGTCTGGGATTTTTGATTGTGATGTTACTGTGTGCGGGCATTTCATTTTCACTGGCAGTGATTGACCCGGCAGCGGTACACCTTTTGAGTTGGGCGGGGGCGGCATATATTGTCTGGCTGGCGTGGAAAATCGCCACCAGCCCAACAAAGGAAGACGGACTTCAGGCAAAACCAATCAGCTTTTGGGCCAGCTTTGCTTTGCAGTTTGTGAACGTCAAAATCATTTTGTACGGTGTTACGGCACTGTCGACGTTTGTTCTGCCGCAAACACAGGCGTTAAGCTGGGTAGTTGGCGTCAGCGTTTTGCTGGCGATGATTGGGACGTTTGGCAATGTGTGCTGGGCGCTGGCGGGGCATCTGTTTCAGCGATTGTTTCGCCAGTATGGTCGCCAGTTAAATATCGTGCTTGCCCTGTTGCTGGTCTATTGCGCGGTACGCATTTTCTATTAACGAAAAAAAGCGGAAGAGGTCGCCCTCTTCCGCTTAGTAACTTGCTACTTAAGCCTTACAGGCTTTCAGTAAAGGTACGAGCGATAACGTCGCGCTGCTGTTCCGGAGTCAGAGAGTTAAAGCGAACTGCATAACCGGATACACGGATGGTCAGCTGCGGATATTTTTCCGGATGCTTAACTGCATCTTCCAGAGTTTCACGACGCAGAACGTTAACGTTCAGGTGTTGACCACCTTCAACGCGAACTTCTGGTTTCACTTCTACTGGAACTTCACGGTATTCAATGTCACCCAGTTTGCTTACTGCAACCACTTCATCTTCTGCATAACCTGCTTTTGCAACGATGCAACGTGCTTCGCCTTTTTCGCTGTCCAGCAGCCAGAAAGAGTTCAGCAGATCGTCGTTAGCGGCTTTAGTAATCTGGATACCTGTAATCATGTGATGCCTCCCCGGCAAAATTATTTGATTTGTTCAGCCTGTCGCGGCCAATTGGTAAAACCATTGTTGCTTGAGTGTATATATACTCCTCAACCACCCTTGATTCTTTGATTTAAATCAATAAAAACCACACATCGATTGTGGTCGTAAATGGATTTTATTGTTTTACATCAACTTATGCGGGTGTGAAATTTTACCAATTTACATTTTTTTGCACTCGTTTAAGTCTAAAAAATGAGCATGATTTTGTTCTGTAGAAAGAAGCAGTTAAGCTAGGCGGATTGAAGATTCGCAGGAGAGCGAGATGGCTAACGAATTAACCTGGCATGACGTGCTGGCTGAAGAGAAGCAACAACCTTATTTTCTTAATACCCTTCAGACCGTCGCCAGCGAGCGGCAGTCCGGCGTCACTATCTATCCACCACAAAAAGATGTCTTTAACGCGTTCCGCTTTACCGAGTTGGGTGACGTTAAAGTGGTGATTCTCGGCCAGGATCCTTATCACGGACCGGGACAGGCGCATGGTCTGGCATTTTCCGTTCGTCCCGGCATTGCCATTCCTCCGTCATTATTGAATATGTATAAAGAGCTGGAAAATACTATTCCGGGCTTCACCCGCCCTAATCATGGCTATCTCGAAAGCTGGGCGCGTCAGGGCGTTCTGCTGCTCAATACTGTGTTGACGGTTCGCGCAGGTCAGGCGCATTCCCACGCCAGCCTCGGTTGGGAGACGTTTACTGATAAAGTCATCAGCCTGATTAACCAGCACCGCGAAGGCGTGGTGTTTTTGTTGTGGGGATCACATGCGCAAAAGAAAGGGGCGATTATAGATAAGCAACGCCATCATGTACTGAAAGCACCGCATCCGTCGCCGCTTTCGGCGCATCGTGGATTCTTTGGCTGCAACCATTTTGTGCTGGCAAATCAGTGGCTGGAACAACGTGGCGAGACGCCGATTGACTGGATGCCAGTATTACCGGCAGAGAGTGAGTAAATTTGCGGGGAAATGCCGGATGGCAGAGTTGCCACCCGGCTGATTTATCAGGCTTTATTCTGACGCCACCATTCACCAAGCAAAACGCCGGTTGCGACAGAGATATTCAGCCCGGCAACGTTGCCCGTACCGTCAATCTTCACGCGCAGATCGTTCGGATCGCGTGCGGCATCCGGTAACCCTTCATATTCCTGACCCAGCACCAGTACCATTTTCGCTGGCAGACTAGTTTTGAACAGCGGTTTACCCTGCTCGCTGGAAGTGGTCACTACGGTGTAACCTGCCTGACGGAAATCATCCAGCACGTTAACAATGTTGTCGCCAGTAATCGGCTGAACGTGCTCTGCGCCGCCTTCTGCGGTACGGATAGCCGCCCCCGACTCCAGCAGTGCCGCATCCTGCACCACGACACCTTTCACGCCGAAGTGCGCGCAGCTGCGCATCATGCCACCCAGGTTATGCGGGTTAGATTCGTTTTCCAGTGCCAGAACGCAATCCTGCGCGCCTGCCTGGCTTACCCACTGCTGCACGGTTGTACCGTTACGCTTTTTGATCAAGAAGCAAACGCCGCCGTGATGTTCCGTGCCTGACGCTTTTGTCAATTCCGCTTCATCCACCACATGGTACGCTTTGCGGTTTGCTGCCATCCAGCGCAAAGCTTCTTTAAAACGCGGCGTTACACTCTGGATAAACCAGGCGCGAACAATCGCTTCCGGACGGCTCTGGAAAAGTGCCTGACATGCATTTTCGCCGTAGACGCGGGTTTCTTCCGCACGCTGACGACGCAACACTTCCGGATCAATAAAACTTTTACCACTGATGCCACCGTGATCGGCCTTTTCCGGCGTCTCATCACCCGGCGCGCGGGAAACCGTGCGCCACGGCGAATCTTCCCACTTGCGGTCACGGGGCTGACTCTGTTTGTCATCGCGGGCGGGGCGACGGCCACCGTCAGCACGAGATTTTCCTGGACGCCCGCCCCCTTTCCCGGTACGCGGGTTGTGGGTACGTTTATCAGAATCATCATCACTGCGGACATACATCACTTTGACCTTGCCGCTTTTACCTTTCATTTCATCGTTCATGCTTTTCTCCACCAGCGCTGCGCGAAGCGCGCAGATTACCCGAAGTCCGCGCGGTTCGCCATGATTTCGTACCAAAGCCTGCGACTATCATACCTATTGAATAAAACAGATTGTTGTCTGGAACAATGTCCCCGATAATATGTAACATATTAGAAACATACCGGCGTCGTTGCCGATAAGTCTCCTTACTCATCCCGAGGTTAGTTATGAATACCGTTTGTACCCATTGTCAGGCCATCAATCGCATTCCCGACGATCGGATCGAAGATGCGGCAAAATGCGGACGCTGCGGTCACGACTTGTTTGACGGAGAGGTGATTAATGCGACCGGTGAAACACTCGACAAATTGCTGAAGGATGATCTACCTGTGGTGATCGACTTCTGGGCACCGTGGTGCGGCCCCTGCCGTAATTTCGCACCAATTTTTGAAGATGTCGCGCAAGAGCGTAGCGGTAAAGTGCGCTTTGTGAAAGTGAATACCGAAGCTGAACGTGAATTGAGCAGTCGCTTTGGAATTCGTAGTATACCGACGATCATGATTTTCAAAAACGGTCAGGTTGTCGACATGCTTAATGGCGCAGTACCGAAAGCGCCGTTCGATAGCTGGCTGAACGAATCTCTTTAATCTTACCGGGGCGCATCTTGTGCCCCGTTTTCTCCTCTGCGACAATGGCGTTTTTTCGACGCTCTCTTATGACCGAAAACGCTGTTCTCCAGTTACGCGCCGAGCGTATTGCGCGCGCAACACGTCCTTTTCTTGCCCGCGGTAATCGCGTTCGTCGCTGCCAACGCTGTCTTTTGCCAGAGAAATTATGTCTCTGTTCGACAATTACCCCAGCACAAGCAAAAAGTCGCTTCTGTTTGCTGATGTTCGACACCGAGCCAATGAAGCCCAGTAATACCGGGCGTCTCATTGCTGATATTTTGCCTGATACCGTTGCGTTTCAATGGTCGCGTACCGAACCCTCGCAGGATTTGCTGGAGTTGGTGCAAAACCCGGACTATCAGCCAATGGTGGTCTTTCCCGCTTCGTATGCTGATGAGCAACGGGAAGTGATCTTCACACCACCTGCCGGTAAGCCACCGCTGTTTATCATGCTCGATGGTACCTGGCCGGAAGCTCGCAAGATGTTTCGTAAAAGTCCGTATCTGGATAATCTTCCCGTCATTTCCGTCGATCTTTCCCGGCTTTCTGCCTATCGCCTGCGTGAAGCCCAGGCTGAAGGCCAATATTGTACTGCCGAGGTAGCCATCGCACTGTTAGATATGGCCGGCGATACCGGGGCGGCGGCAGGGTTAGGCGAGCATTTTACCCGCTTTAAAACACGCTATCTGGCAGGAAAAACGCAACATCTGGGTAGCATCACAGCAGAACAGTTAGAAAGCGTTTAAAATCATTCGGTCACTTCTGCGGGAGACCGGTATGAGTCAGCGAGGACTGGAAGCACTACTGCGACCAAAATCGATAGCGGTAATTGGCGCGTCGATGAAACCCAATCGCGCAGGTTACCTGATGATGCGTAACCTGCTGGCGGGAGGCTTTAACGGACCGGTACTCCCGGTGACGCCAGCCTGGAAAGCGGTGTTGGGTGTGTTGGCCTGGCCGGATATTGCCAGCTTGCCCTTTACACCCGACCTTGCGGTTTTATGTACCAATGCCAGCCGTAATCTTGCTCTTCTGGAAGAGCTCGGCGAGAAAGGCTGTAAAACCTGCATTATTCTTTCCGCCCCGGCATCGCAACACGAAGATCTCCGCGCCTGCGCCCTGCGCCATAACATGCGCCTGCTTGGACCAAACAGTCTGGGTTTACTGGCTCCCTGGCAAGGTCTGAATGCCAGCTTTTCGCCTGTGCCGATTAAACGCGGCAAGCTGGCGTTTATTTCGCAATCGGCTGCCGTCTCCAACACCATCCTCGACTGGGCGCAACAGCGTAAGATGGGCTTTTCCTACTTTATTGCGCTCGGCGACAGCCTGGATATCGACGTTGATGAATTGCTTGACTATCTGGCACGCGACAGTAAAACCAGCGCCATCCTGCTCTATCTCGAACAGTTAAGCGACGCGCGACGCTTTGTTTCGGCGGCCCGTAGTGCCTCGCGTAATAAACCGATTCTGGTGATTAAAAGCGGACGTAGCCCGGCGGCACAGCGACTGCTCAACACGACGGCAGGAATGGACCCGGCATGGGATGCGGCTATTCAGCGTGCCGGTTTGTTGCGGGTACAGGACACCCACGAGCTGTTTTCGGCGGTGGAAACCCTTAGCCATATGCGCCCGCTACGTGGCGACCGGCTGATGATTATCAGCAACGGTGCTGCGCCTGCCGCGCTGGCGCTGGATGCCTTATGGTCACGCAATGGCAAGCTGGCAACGCTAAGCGAAGAAACCTGCCAGAAACTGCGCGATGCACTGCCAGAACATGTGGCAATATCTAACCCGCTCGATCTACGCGATGACGCCAGCAGTGAGCACTATATTAAAACGCTGGATATTCTGCTCCACAGCCAGGATTTTGACGCGCTGATGGTTATTCATTCGCCCAGCGCCGCTGCTCCCGCAACAGAAAGCGCGCAAGTATTAATTGAAGCGGTAAAGCATCATCCCCGCAGCAAATATGTCTCTTTGCTGACGAACTGGTGCGGCGAGCACTCCTCGCAAGAGGCACGACGTTTATTCAGCGAAGCCGGGCTGCCGACCTACCGTACCCCGGAAGGAACCATCACTGCTTTTATGCATATGGTGGAGTACCGGCGTAATCAGAAGCAACTACGCGAAACGCCGGCGTTGCCCAGCAATCTGACTTCCAATACCGCAGAAGCGCATCTTCTGTTGCAACAGGCGATTGCCGAAGGGGCTACGTCGCTCGATACCCATGAAGTTCAGCCCATCCTGCAAGCGTATGGCATGAACACGCTCCCTACCTGGATTGCCAGCGATAGCACCGAAGCGGTGCATATTGCCGAACAGATTGGTTATCCGGTGGCGCTGAAATTGCGTTCGCCGGATATTCCACATAAATCGGAAGTTCAGGGCGTCATGCTTTACCTGCGTACAGCCAATGAAGTCCAGCAAGCGGCGAACGCTATTTTCGATCGCGTAAAAATGGCCTGGCCACAGGCGCGGGTCCACGGCCTGTTGGTGCAAAGTATGGCTAACCGTGCTGGCGCTCAGGAGTTGCGGGTTGTGGTTGAGCACGATCCGGTTTTCGGGCCGTTGATCATGCTGGGTGAAGGCGGTGTGGAGTGGCGTCCTGAAGATCAAGCCGTCGTCGCACTGCCGCCGCTGAACATGAACCTGGCCCGCTATCTGGTTATTCAGGGGATCAAAAGTAAAAAGATTCGTGCGCGCAGTGCGCTACGCCCATTGGATGTTGCAGGCTTGAGCCAGCTTCTGGTGCAGGTTTCCAACTTGATTGTCGATTGCCCGGAAATTCAGCGTCTGGATATTCATCCTTTGCTGGCTTCTGGCAGTGAATTTACCGCGCTGGATGTCACGCTGGATATCTCGCCGTTTGAAGGCGATAACGAGAGTCGGCTGGCAGTGCGCCCTTATCCGCATCAGCTGGAAGAATGGGTAGAATTGAAAAACGGTGAACGCTGCTTGTTCCGCCCGATTTTGCCAGAAGATGAGCCACAACTTCAGCAATTCATTTCGCGAGTCACCAAAGAAGATCTTTATTACCGCTACTTTAGCGAGATCAACGAATTTACCCATGAAGATTTAGCCAACATGACACAGATCGACTACGATCGGGAAATGGCGTTTGTAGCGGTACGACGTATTGATCAAACGGAAGAGATCCTCGGCGTCACGCGTGCGATTTCCGATCCTGATAACATCGATGCCGAATTTGCTGTACTGGTTCGCTCGGATCTCAAAGGGTTAGGCTTAGGTCGACGCTTAATGGAAAAGTTGATTACCTATACGCGAGATCACGGACTACAACGTCTGAATGGTATTACGATGCCAAACAATCGTGGCATGGTGGCGCTAGCCCGCAAGCTCGGGTTTAACGTTGATATCCAGCTCGAAGAGGGGATCGTTGGGCTTACGCTAAATCTTGCCCAGCGCGAGGAATCATGAGTAAGGTACTGGAAATGTTGACCACTTAATCGGGACTGGTGTTATTATTGCCCGCTTATGTCGTCTGCATTGCACAGAGGACCCTTCAATGAACAGAGAAGAAATGCACTGTGATGTTGTCAAAATTTAAGCGTAATAAACATCAACAACACCTTGCCCAACTACCCAAGATTTCTCAATCAGTTGATGATGTCGATTTCTTTTACGCTCCCGCCGACTTCCGGGAGACGCTGCTGGAAAAAATAGCCAGCGCGAAGCAGCGCATTTGCATTGTCGCCCTGTATCTCGAACAGGATGACGGTGGCAAAGGCATTCTGAACGCGTTGTATGAAGCTAAAAGGCAGCGTCCGGAACTGGATGTGCGGGTGCTGGTCGACTGGCATCGTGCACAACGTGGACGCATTGGCGCTGCGGCATCTAACACTAACGCTGACTGGTACTGCCGCATGGCGCAGGAAAATCCGGGCGTAGATGTTCCGGTTTATGGCGTTCCAATCAATACCCGTGAAGCCCTTGGTGTTCTGCACTTTAAAGGCTTTATCATCGACGATAGCGTACTTTATAGCGGTGCCAGCCTGAACGATGTTTACCTGCATCAGCACGATAAATATCGCTACGACCGTTATCATCTTATCCGTAACCGTAAGATGTCAGACATTATGTTTGAATGGGTTACACAGAATATTATGAATGGCCGCGGCGTTAATCGTCTGGATGATGTTAATCGGCCAAAAAGCCCGGAAATCAAGAACGATATTCGTCTGTTCCGCCAGGAGCTGCGTGATGCCGCTTATCATTTCCAGGGCGATGCCGACAACGATCAGCTTTCCGTAACGCCGCTAGTGGGGCTGGGGAAATCGAGTCTGTTGAACAAGACCATTTTCCATCTTATGCCTTGTGCCGAGCAGAAACTAACCATCTGTACGCCATACTTCAACCTGCCAGCAATCCTTGTGCGCAATATTATCCAGTTGCTGCGCGAAGGGAAAAAGGTCGAAATTATTGTTGGTGATAAAACCGCGAACGACTTCTACATTCCGGAAGATGAACCTTTCAAGATAATTGGCGCATTGCCTTATCTCTATGAGATCAATCTGCGTCGTTTCCTGAGCCGTTTGCAGTATTACGTCAATACTGACCAGTTAGTGGTTCGGTTATGGAAAGATGACGACAACACCTATCACCTGAAAGGGATGTGGGTTGATGATAAGTGGATGTTGATCACCGGTAATAACCTGAACCCGCGCGCCTGGCGTCTGGATCTGGAAAACGCCATTTTGATCCACGATCCACAACTGGAGCTTGCGCCGCAGCGAGAGAAAGAACTGGAGCTGATCCGCGAGCATACCACCATCGTTAAGCACTATCGCGATCTGCAAAGTATTGCCGATTATCCGGTGAAGGTTCGTAAACTCATCCGCCGTTTGCGCCGTATCCGCATCGACCGATTAATTAGCCGAATCCTGTAATCACAACCCCGTCCTGTACGGGGTTTGTTTTTTGGAGGCCACGTTTTGCGTATTCTTTTTGTCTGTTCGCTATTGTTACTTTCTGGATGCAGCCATATGGCTAACGATAGCTGGAGCGGGCAGGATAAAGCTCAACACTTTATCGCCTCGGCGATGCTTTCCGCCGCCGGAAATGAATATTCACAGCATCAGGGGATGAGCCGGGATCACAGTGCCATGTTTGGATTGATGTTCTCTGTCAGTTTGGGGGCGTCAAAAGAGCTTTGGGATAGCCGCCCCGAAGGGAGCGGCTGGAGCTGGAAGGATTTGGCCTGGGATGTCGCCGGTGCAAGCACCGGCTATACCGTCTGGCAACTGACCCGTCACTAAAGACGCATCCCCTTCCCTTTGCGATGTAGCATCAAAGAAACCAGAAACGCCACCACGGCCATCAAGGTCACATACCAGAAGAAGGCTGTTTCCATTCCTATTGATTTCAGCGACAACGCTACGTACTCCGCCGAACCACCAAATATAGCATTAGCGACCGCATATGACAGACCAACGCCTAATGCGCGAACCTGTGCCGGGAACATCTCAGCCTTCAGTATTCCACTGATTGATGTATAAAAACTCACTATCAGCAGGGCACACATCACCAGACCAAAAGCGGCATAAGGCGAGGAAACGTTTTGCAATGCTGAGAGAATAGGAACGGTAAAAATGGCTGCCAGCGAACCGAAACATAACATTGAGGTACGGCGACCAATCTTATCCGACAGCGCGCCAATGAGTGGTTGAATAAGCATGAATACAAACAATGCGGCAGTCATAATGCCACTCGCCACGTTGGCATGCATTCCCGCAGTATTTACCAGATACTTCTGCATATAAGTAGTGAAGGTATAGAAACAAAGGGAGCCCGCAGCGGTAAAACCGAGAACCATGATGAATGCACGGCGATTGCGCCATAATCCTTTCAGAGATCCAGCTTCTTTTAAAGCGCGCGTTTCTTGTTGCGAAGTTTCATCTAACTGACGACGTAACCACAACGCCACAACAGCTAACACAGCTCCTAACGCGAAAGGAATACGCCATCCCCACTCTCTGAGTGCAGCGTCTTCCATGGTGTGTTGTAAAACCACGACAACCAGTAGGGCTAGCAGTTGTCCGCCGATCAACGTCACATACTGAAATGATGCGTAAAAACCTTTGCGCCCTTCAACGGCAACTTCACTCATATAGGTGGCGCTGGTGCCATATTCTCCGCCAACGGATAATCCCTGAAATAAACGAGCGAGAAGCAATAATGCCGGAGCCCACGTACCTATAGTTTCATAACCTGGGAGGCAGGCGATAACCAGCGATCCGAAACACATCATACACACCGATAACAGCATCGATTTTTTGCGACCATGTTTATCGGCTATGCGGCCAAATAGCCAACCGCCTATTGGGCGCATCAGGAATCCCGCAGCAAAAACACCTGCTGTTTGTAGTAGTTGAGTCGTCGTGTTCCCGGAAGGGAAGAAAATGTGGGCGAAGTAGAGTGAACAGAACGAGTAGACATAGAAATCGAACCACTCGACCAGATTACCTGAAGAGGCCCCCACAATCGCCCAAATGCGGCGACGAGTATCACTACTTGTCAGTTTGCTGTCTGCCGTTACAGTACTTTCAGCCATGCCATTATGTCTCCTGCCGTAATCCGATGCTTTTGTTGGTCGCTTTTGTTTATTTCTTTTGGTAAAGAAAATGTTATACATTTGTTGCGTATCATTATGCAACCTTAACCATGCATTTAGTTAGCAGGAAAATGGTTATTGAGGAGCTTAAGGATAAATTTCTGGTAAGGAGGACACGTATGGAAGTAGGCAAGTTGGGGAAACCGCATCCGTTGCTGAATCTGGCATATGTGGGAGTATAAGACGCGCAGCGTCGCATCAGGCATTTTTTTCACCAACGCAAAAAGGCCATCCTGACGGATGGCCTTTCGCTTGATTTGATGCCTGGCAGTTCCCTACTCTCGCATGGGGAGACCCCACACTACCATCGGCGCTACGGCGTTTCACTTCTG
>NZ_JAVUPQ010000011.1:0-92651 GCF_032029835.1 Escherichia sp. AM3
CGGTGGAGCTGCATGACAAAGTCATCGGGCATTATCTGAACATAAAACACTATCAATAAGTTGGAGTCATTACCTGGCAATGAGGCTGTATATATTCAGTACTCTTCGGGGATTGTTGGCGGCAATATGACCCGCTCTTCGCCATCAGCCTCGGCGGTCAAACGCCTGATGAACTGCTACGGCGGTTCACTCAACCAGTATGGCTCCTACAGCACTGCGCAAATTTCCTGTGCCATGCCCTACACCTACGGCAGTAATGATGGCAACAGCACCACGGATATTGAAAACAGCAAGCTGGTCGTGATGTTTGGTAACAACCCGGCAGAAACCCGCATGAGCGGCGGTGGCATCACTTATCTTCTTGAAAAAGCGCGCGAGAAATCGAACGCCAAAATGATTGTTATCGATCCGCGATATACCGATACGGCTGCTGGTCGTGAAGATGAATGGCTTCCTATTCGCCCGGGCACCGATGCCGCGCTGGTTGCGGGTATTGCCTGGGTATTGATTAACGAAAATCTCGTTGATCAACCTTTTCTCGATAAATACTGCGTCGGCTATGACGAAAAAACCTTACCCGCAGATGCACCCAAAAATGGTCACTATAAAGCCTATATTCTTGGTGAAGGTGACGATAAAACAGCGAAAACGCCGCAGTGGGCTTCGCAAATTACCGGTATCCCGGTGGACCGTATCATCAAACTGGCGCGTGAAATTGGCACAGCAAAACCCGCTTATACCTGCCAGGGCTGGGGGCCACAACGCCAGGCAAACGGCGAGCTGACCGCACGCGCTATTGCTATGTTGCCTATTCTGACGGGCAATGTCGGCATCAGCGGCGGAAATAGTGGCGCGCGTGAATCGACCTATACCATTACCATAGAGCGCCTGCCGGTGCTGGATAATCCGGTCAAAACGTCAATTTCCTGCTTCAGCTGGACAGATGCTATCGATCATGGCCCCAAAATGACGGCAATCCGCGACGGCGTCCGGGGCAAAGATAAACTGGATGTGCCCATTAAGTTCATCTGGAACTTCGCGGGAAATACCCTCGTTAATCAGCATTCTGACATCAACAAAACGCATGAAATTCTGCAGGACGAATCGAAATGCGAAATGATTGTGGTCATCGAAAACTTTATGACCTCATCGGCAAAATATGCCGACATTCTGCTGCCAGACCTGATGACCGTTGAGCAGGAAGATATTATTCCTAACGACTACGCCGGTAACATGGGATATCTCATTTTCCTCCAGCCTGTCACCAGCGAAAAATTCGAACGCAAACCGATTTACTGGATCCTGAGTGAAGTCGCGAAACGTCTTGGACCTGACGTCTATCAAAAGTTCACTGAAGGTCGCACGCAGGAACAATGGTTACAACATCTGTACGCCAAAATGCTTGCCAAAGATCCGGCGTTACCGTCTTACGACGAACTGAAAAAAATGGGTATCTATAAGCGTAAAGATCCCAATGGTCATTTTGTCGCCTACAAAGCATTTCGTGACGACCCCGAGGCAAATCCACTTAAAACACCTTCCGGTAAGATTGAAATTTATTCCAGCAAGCTGGCGGAAATTGCCCGTACCTGGGAACTGGAAAAAGATGAAGTGATAAGCCCACTGCCAGTTTATGCCTCTACCTTTGAAGGCTGGGACTCCCCTGAACGTAGAACCTTCCCACTGCAACTGTTTGGTTTCCATTACAAATCCCGTACTCACTCGACCTACGGCAACATTGATGTCCTGAAAGCAGCCTGCCGTCAGGAGGTGTGGATCAACCCTATAGATGCGCAGAAACGTGGGATTGCCAACGGCGATATGGTGCGGGTGTTTAACCATCGTGGCGAAGTTCGGCTACCAGCCAAAGTGACACCACGTATTCTCCCTGGAGTTAGCGCTATGGGCCAGGGAGCCTGGCACGAGGCCAATATGTCTGGCGATAAAATCGACCATGGCGGCTGTGTGAATACGCTAACCACTCTGCGCCCTTCACCACTGGCGAAGGGAAACCCGCAGCACACTAATCTGGTCGAGATCGAAAAAATATAACCCACTACAACCATAAATTCTGGCATGACATTTTGTTTGAAAAGCAATAAGTGAGTAATGATGAAAATCCATACCACAGAGGCGCTCATGAAGGCTGAAATCAGCCGTAGAAGTCTGATGAAAACCTCCGCACTTGGCAGTCTCGCGCTGGCAAGCAGTGCTTTCACTCTGCCATTTTCCCAAATGGTTCGGGCGGCAGAGGTTCCGGTAGAAGAGAAAGCGGTCTGGAGTTCCTGCACCGTTAACTGCGGGAGCCGCTGTCTGTTACGTTTGCATGTGAAAGATGACACCGTGTACTGGGTGGAGTCTGATACGACAGGTGACGACGTCTACGGTAATCATCAGGTTCGCGCGTGTTTACGCGGGCGCTCTATCCGCCGACGGATGAATCATCCTGATAGGTTGAAATATCCCATGAAGCGCGTCGGCAAGCGCGGTGAAGGTAAATTTGAACGGATAAGTTGGGACGAAGCCCTGGATACCATCAGTGATAATCTTCGGCGGATCCTAAAAGATTACGGCAATGAGGCTGTACATGTCCTGTACGGAACAGGTGTAGATGGCGGAAACATCACCAACTCAAACGTCCCGTACCGTCTGATGAACTCTTGCGGTGGTTTTCTCAGTCGCTATGGCAGCTACAGTACCGCACAGATCAGTGCCGCAATGAGTTATATGTTCGGTGCCAATGATGGCAACAGCCCGGATGATATCGCCAATACGAAACTGGTCGTTATGTTCGGAAATAACCCGGCAGAAACGCGGATGAGCGGCGGTGGTGTCACTTACTACGTCGAGCAAGCCCGCGAACGTTCAAACGCACGCATGATCGTCATCGATCCACGTTATAACGACACTGCTGCCGGGCGTGAAGATGAATGGCTGCCCATTCGCCCTGGCACCGATGGCGCACTGGCCTGTGCGATTGCCTGGGTACTGATTACTGAAAACATGGTCGATCAGCCATTTCTCGACAAATATTGTGTTGGTTACGATGAAAAAACGCTGCCCGCCAACGCACCACGTAACGCGCATTATAAAGCCTATATTCTGGGCGAAGGGCCTGACGGCATAGCTAAAACGCCGGAATGGGCAGCAAAAATCACCAGCATCCCGGCAGAAAAAATTATCCAGTTGGCACGAGAGATCGGTTCAGCAAAACCTGCTTATATTTGTCAGGGTTGGGGGCCACAACGACATTCCAACGGCGAGCAAACATCCCGCGCTATTGCCATGCTTTCCGTTCTCACCGGCAACGTCGGCATAAACGGCGGCAACTCAGGCGTACGCGAAGGTAGCTGGGATCTGGGGGTAGAATGGTTCCCGATGCTCGAGAATCCTGTTAAAACACAGATTTCCGTCTTTACATGGACAGATGCCATCGACCATGGTACGGAAATGACCGCGACCCGTGATGGTGTTCGTGGAAAAGAAAAACTGGATGTCCCCATCAAGTTTTTATGGTGCTACGCCAGTAACACATTGATCAATCAACATGGCGACATCAATCACACCCATGAGGTGCTTCAGGATGACAGCAAGTGCGAGATGATTGTTGGCATTGACCACTTCATGACGGCCTCGGCTAAGTATTGCGATATCCTGTTGCCCGACCTGATGCCAACAGAGCAAGAAGACCTTATCTCTCATGAATCTGCAGGGAATATGGGCTATGTGATCCTCGCCCAACCCGCAACCTCAGCAAAATTTGAACGCAAACCCATCTACTGGATGCTGAGTGAAGTCGCCAAACGCTTAGGACCAGACGTTTATCAAACCTTTACTGAAGGTCGCAGTCAGCATGAATGGATCAAATATCTCCATGCGAAAACGAAGGAACGTAACCCTGAGATGCCCGACTACGAGGAGATGAAAACGACCGGGATCTTTAAGAAAAAATGCCCGGAAGAACACTACGTCGCTTTCCGCGCATTCCGTGAAGATCCACAGGCAAACCCGTTGAAAACACCTTCGGGGAAAATCGAAATTTATTCTGAACGACTGGCGAAGATTGCAGATACCTGGGAATTGAAAAAAGATGAAATTATTCATCCCCTTCCTGCGTATACCCCAGGTTTTGATGGCTGGGACGATCCCCTGCGGAAAACCTATCCACTGCAGTTAACGGGCTTCCATTACAAAGCGCGTACCCACTCCAGCTACGGCAATATTGATGTGTTACAGCAGGCCTGCCCACAAGAGGTGTGGATCAACCCCATTGATGCTCAGGCACGCGGTATCCGTCATGGCGATACCGTGCGGGTATTTAACAATAATGGAGAAATGCTGATTGCCGCAAAAGTGACTCCGCGTATTCTGCCTGGCGTTACCGCCATCGGGCAAGGTGCGTGGCTTAAAGCGGATATGTTTGGTGACCGGGTCGATCACGGCGGCAGTATCAATATTCTGACCTCTCACCGCCCTTCACCGCTGGCAAAGGGAAACCCGTCGCACAGCAATCTTGTCCAGATCGAAAAGGTTTAAGGAGTAGCCCATGACCACACAATATGGATTTTTTATCGATTCCAGCCGCTGTACTGGCTGTAAAACCTGCGAACTGGCGTGCAAAGATTTTAAAGATCTTGGCCCGGAAGTCAGTTTCCGCCGTATTTATGAATACGCTGGCGGCGACTGGCAGGAAGATAATGGCGTCTGGCACCAGAACGTGTTCGCTTATTATCTCTCCATCTCCTGTAACCATTGCGATGACCCCGCATGTACAAAAGTCTGCCCCAGCGGCGCAATGCATAAGCGTGAAGATGGCTTTGTGGTGGTTGATGAAGATGTTTGTATCGGCTGCCGCTACTGCCACATGGCTTGTCCGTACGGCGCGCCACAGTACAATGCTGAAAAAGGGCACATGACGAAGTGCGATGGTTGTTATTCGCGCGTCGCCGAGGGGAAACAACCCATATGTGTCGAATCCTGCCCGCTGCGTGCACTTGAGTTCGGTCCAATTGAAGAGCTGCGCCAGAAGCACGGCACTCTTGCTGCCGTCGCGCCACTGCCGCGCGCGCATTTCACAAAACCCAATATCGTTATCAAACCTAACGCCAACAGCCGCCCGACCGGCGATACCACTGGTTATCTGGCTAATCCGGAGGAAGTGTAAAATGGGAAATGGATGGCATGAGTGGCCACTGGTTATCTTTACCGTATTGGGTCAATGCGTAGTAGGCGCGCTGATTGTTAGCGGAATTGGCTGGTTCGCCGCCAAAAATGACGCAGACCGTCAGCGTATTGTCCGTGGCATGTTTTTCCTCTGGCTGTTGATGGGCGTCGGGTTTATTGCCTCTGTCATGCACCTGGGATCGCCACTGCGGGCGTTTAACTCGCTGAATCGAATCGGAGCTTCTGGTCTGAGTAACGAGATTGCTGCCGGTTCCATATTTTTGCCGTTGGCGGATTATGGTGGCTGGTGGCAGTCATCGGTAAAATGCCGCAAGCGTTGGGGAAACTCTGGTTACTTTTCAGCATGGCGCTCGGCGTCATTTTCGTCTGGATGATGACCTGCGTGTATCAAATCGACACCGTGCCAACCTGGCATAACGGTTACACTACGCTGGCTTTCTTCCTGACGGTATTGTTGAGCGGTCCAATACTTGCTGCCGCAATTCTGCGGGCAGCTCGCGTTACATTTAATACCACACCATTTGCCATCATTAGCGTTCTGGCGCTGATCGCTTGTGCCGGGGTGATTGTGCTGCAAGGTTTGTCTCTGGCGTCTATTCACTCATCCGTGCAACAAGCCAGCGCACTGGTACCAGATTACGCCTCCTTACAGGTCTGGCGTGTGGTATTGTTATGCGCAGGTCTTGGATGCTGGCTTTGCCCGCTCATTCGTCGCCGTGAACCTCACGTTGCCGGACTTATTCTGGGGCTAATCCTCATACTTGGCGGTGAGATGATCGGGCGTGTGCTCTTTTATGGCCTGCACATGACAGTAGGAATGGCTATTGCAGGTTAACAAATTGGTGCGGGGCAACCCGCACATTTCAGGATGTTAGGAATGACCCATTTTTCACAGCAAGATAATTTTTCTGTCGCGGCGCGCGTGTTGGGCGCGCTGTTTTATTACGCTCCAGAGAGTGCGGAAGCCGCACCTCTGGTTGCGGTACTCACCAGTGACGGCTGGGAAACTCAGTGGCCTCTACCAGAAGCGTCACTAGCGCCGCTGGTGACGGCTTTTCAGACACAGTGTGAAGAGACTCACGCCCAGGCCTGGCAGCGTTTGTTTGTCGGCCCGTGGGCACTGCCGTCTCCGCCGTGGGGGTCGGTCTGGCTGGATCGCGAATCTGTGCTGTTTGGCGATTCAACATTGGCACTTCGTCAGTGGATGCGCGAGAAAGGCATTCAGTTTGAAATGAAGCAAAACGAACCGGAAGATCATTTTGGTTCACTGCTGTTGATGGCTGCGTGGTTGGCGGAGAATGGTCGCCAGACAGAATGCGAAGAATTGCTGGCATGGCACCTTTTTCCGTGGTCAACACGTTTTCTTGATGTTTTTATCGAAAAAGCAGAACACCCTTTCTACCGTGCACTGGGTGAACTGGCTCGCTTAACGCTGGCGCAATGGCAATCACAACTGTTAATTCCTGTCGCGGTTAAACCGCTGTTTCGATAGGATCACCGTAATATTGCCGGATGGTGACGATTACGCGCAATCCGGCAATAATAGGTTACAGTGTCACGTTTTTTTATCTCTTAAAGCACGCACTGCTTTTGCGGCTGGCCTCTTTTGCCGCAAAATAGTCGCCCGTGTTTCATTGCCCATTTCTGCTCATGCATCATCTACACATCTATCCGGATCTGCGCACTATGTTCCGCCGTCTGCTTATCGCAACAGTCGTCGGTATTCTCGCGGCCTTTGCCGTTGCCGGGTTTCGTCATGCGATGCTGCTACTGGAGTGGTTGTTCCTCAATAATGACTCCGGCAGTCTGGTCAATGCAGCGACAAACCTTTCCCCCTGGCGACGGTTGCTAACTCCGGCGCTCGGCGGACTGGCGGCGGGTTTGTTGCTGATGGGCTGGCAGAAATTTACCCAACAACGCCCTCATGCGCCGACCGATTACATGGAAGCGTTGCAAACCGATGGACAGTTCGATTACGCAGCAAGCCTGGTTAAATCGCTTGCCTCTCTGCTGGTAGTAACCAGCGGCAGTGCAATTGGTCGCGAAGGTGCGATGATTCTTTTAGCTGCCCTTGCCGCCTCCTGTTTTGCCCAACGTTTTACGCCACGCCAGGAGTGGAAATTATGGATCGCCTGTGGGGCCGCGGCGGGAATGGCTGCGGCCTATCGTGCCCCGCTTGCTGGCAGTTTATTTATAGCCGAAGTGCTGTTTGGCACTATGATGTTGGCCTCTCTCGGCCCGGTGATTATTTCCGCCGTCGTGGCATTGCTGGTTAGCAATCTGATTAATCATAGCGACGCGTTACTCTACAACGTACAACTCTCAGTGACGGTTCAGGCTCGTGACTATGCGCTGATTATCAGTACAGGTGTGCTGGCAGGTCTGTGCGGACCACTGTTGTTAACGTTAATGAACGCCTGTCATCGTGGATTTGTGAGTCTCAAACTTGCGCCGCCCTGGCAACTGGCACTAGGCGGGTTGATCGTGGGTCTGCTTTCCCTGTTCACACCTGCAGTGTGGGGCAACGGCTATAGCACCGTACAATCCTTTTTAACCGCCCCACCACTGTTAATGATCATTGCCGGGATCTTCCTTTGTAAACTGTGTGCCGTGCTGGCGAGTAGCGGTTCCGGCGCACCCGGTGGGGTCTTTACACCGACGCTATTTATCGGTCTTGCCATTGGCATGTTGTATGGTCGTAGCCTGGGATTATGGTTCCCTGATGGCGAAGAAATTACACTTTTACTCGGATTGACCGGGATGGCGACACTGTTGGCGGCGACCACGCACGCGCCGATTATGTCGACGTTGATGATATGTGAAATGACCGGGGAGTATCAGCTACTCCCCGGTTTATTGATTGCCTGCGTAATTGCGTCGGTAATTTCGCGGACGTTACACCGTGACTCTATCTACCGCCAGCACACTGCGCAGCATAGCTAAGCGGATGTATTGCCCCAGTTCACGCTGTTCGGCGCGCGGCAGATAAGGCAGTTCACCAATGAGCGGTGCCGGAAGTTTTTTACCCAGCACATCAATGATTTCCGCATAATGCGCCAGTCCTGGGTTGATTCGGTTAGCCACCCAGCCAATGAGCGGCAGCCCGTCGTTGGCGATCGCCTGAGCTGTTAGCAGTGCATGGTTAATGCAACCTTCCTGAATACCGACAACCATCAACACCGGCAGTTGTTCCTGCACTACCCATTCAGAGAGTGGACGCAAATCATTCATCAGACTGCGCCAGCCGCCAGTCCCTTCTACCACGACATGATCGACTTTTTCGGTCAGGTTTGCCAGGCCGTTTGAAATGAGGGTGTAATTGATTGGGCAACTGTGCGCCACGCTACTTTCTTCTTCGCTTAACGCGATAGGATTAACTGCTTCATAAGGCAGTTCGATGGTTGAAACACTCTGCAACACCAGGGCATCTTTATTACGCAGCCCTTCGGGTGTCTCTTTGCTCCCCTTCGCTACGGGTTTATATCCCGCAACCGTTTTTCCCTGGGAGGCTAACGCTTGTAGCAATGCGCGGGAAACCACCGTTTTCCCTACAGAAGTGTCTGTACCGGTAATAAAGAAACGCTTCAGCATCACTAACTCCACCGTTATGCTTCACAAATATAAACCAGGAAAATAATTAACCTTGAAAGTCTAAGTTATGCTTTCCTGGCCCAAATTGAGATAGCGCAAATTTTGGTAGAACAGTTAAAAAATGTTAACCCTGCAACAGACGAATCAACAAAGAACCGTTATACATCGCGTCTTTTACCAGTGCAGCGCCTGCCATCGTGCCCTGGTTAGAAAACTGAGTACTCTCAACGCTGATGTGCTGACTATACGCAGGAAGGGCCTGCTGACGGATGCTGTCTGAGATGACCGGGAAGAGGATATCTGCCGCTTTACTTAACGGTGAGCCAATCAGTATTTTTTGTGGGTTAAATAAATTCACCATGATGGCAAGAATGCGCCCGACATGCGCGCCCACCCCGGTAATGATGTCTTTTGCCAGTAGATCGCCGCGCAATGCCGCCTGACACAATGAGTCCACGGTTAACGGTTGTCCATGTAACATCGAGCTCATGGATTGATTAAGACGCAGCTGTGCCAGCTCAAGAATACTGTCCACGCTGGCGATGGTTTCGAGGCAGCCGTGATTCCCGCAATAACAGCGTTTCCCATACGGGTCGACCTGTGTGTGGCCTATTTCCACGAGACTACTGCTGCCTGCGTGTAGCAGATGACCATCGGTAATGACGCCCGCCCCCACGTTGTGATCGATAACCACCTGAATCACATCGCGCGCCCCGCGTGAGGCACCAAACAAGGCCTCTGCCATCGTCCATGCGCTGATATCATGCTGAATATAAACCGGAACGCCGGTATGCTGCTCCAGCGCCTCGCCGAGCGGCATCTCTTTTACATCCTCGTAGAACGGCATGCGATGTACAATACCATTTTCCGTATCAATAATTCCCGGCAAGGTTATGGCAATCGAAGTTAGACGCTCAAGTTTTTTCTGGTGGCGGATAAAAAACTGATCGATATGGGAAATAATACGATCCAGCAATGGCAAGTCATCTTTTAACGCCAGTTCCTGCGACTCTTCCACCACCAGTTTGCTGCTCAGATCGCGCAGAGCAAGGAAAATCTCCCCGCGACTAATGCGCAGAGAAAGATAGTGCCAAGCTTCAGTTTCAACCACCAGCCCCACCGCCGGACGGCCACGGTTCCCCGCTTCTTTGATTTCCAGCTCTTGCACCAGGTGTGCTTCGAGCATCTCACGGACAATTTTAGTGATACTGGCAGGAGCCAGTTGCGCCAGACGGGAAAGATCGATACGCGAGACTGGACCAAGCTGATCAATCAGGCGATAAACCGCGCCCGCGTTGGTCTGCTTTATTTGATCAATGTGCCCAGGCTGGTTTTCAGCAACCACCGCATACTCCCTATATTTTCGCGCTCCGAAATAATCTGTAGGCTATGGTGAAGCACTTCAATACGTGTCGTCAAATTTTTACTTAGGCATGTGATTAACAGCACATTTTTCGGGCTTTTTCGCTGAAATTTCCCTCACCTGAGAGCATTCAGCAGATGAATACGAAAGTTACGCGCAGCCGGACTTTGTTCATGATGTTTCGGCCAGACCAACCACATTTCAGAAACCGCATCCTCTTCAGCAATCGGCACCCAGCGCATTTCGTTGAGCTGAACACGTTTAAATGACGCAGGCAAAATTGAAACACCCAGACCGGCGGAAACCAGACCGATGATGGTCATTGCCTCGCCCACCTCCTGAGTGATGACGGGCGTCAAATGGTAACGTCGCATCAGCCCGAGAATATCGTCATACAGCCCTGTCCCGACGTGCGGATCAAAAAAGACAAAGGGTTCTTTCGCCAGTTCAGCCAGCGTTACATTCGGGTTATTTGCCAGGGGATGATCGTGCGGGATCATCGCCATAAGCGGTTCATGGACGATGACTGCGTGTTCAAGCGACTCCGGTAACGCTGTGTTACGCAGCAATCCCATATCCAGCGTTCCTTCAATGAGCGGAGCGATTTGCTCGCGAGTGTTCATTTCGCGGGTTTGTAAATGGACATCAGGATAATCACGGCGAAACAGCGATAACGTATCGGACACCGCCCGAATAAAAGGAGCCGACGAAGTAAAACCAATGCGCAACTCCCCCGCTTCACCCTGATGCAGCCTTTCAGCGCGAGCGGCAGCGTCATCCACCATAGACAGGATTTGCCGACTATCTGCAAGAAACTGTTTTCCTGCTGCCGTCAGCAATACACTGCGATTGGTTCGTGCCAGCAGTCGGGCACCAATTTGTTGCTCCAGCGCCTGAATCTGCTGACTTAGCGGCGGTTGCGAAATATTCAGGCGGGCAGCGGCGCGCCCGAAATGCAGCTCTTCCGCAACAGCAACAAAGTAACGCAGATGACGAAGTTCAATATTCATATTTAAAACATCTTATTTGAGATTATTAATATATTAGACAGAACAATTCGATTTTCCTACCCTATGTATAAGCCTGATCTACAGGCATATTTAGCAAGGATTTCAAGTGAGCCGTACTACAACTGTTGATGGCGCTCCGGCAAGCGACACTGACAAGCAAAGCATTTCTCAGCCAAATCAATTTATTAAACGCGGTACGCCGCAATTTATGCGCGTCACCCTGGCGCTGTTCTCTGCCGGACTGGCAACATTTGCACTTCTCTATTGTGTGCAGCCTATCCTTCCGGTGCTTTCGCAGGAGTTTGGCTTAACCCCCGCGAACAGTAGTATTTCACTGTCCATTTCCACGGCGATGTTGGCTATTGGTTTGCTGTTTACTGGCCCGCTATCCGATGCCATTGGTCGCAAACCAGTGATGGTCACGGCGCTACTGTTGGCCTCCATTTGTACGTTACTTTCGACAATGATGACCAGCTGGCACGGCATTTTGATTATGCGCGCCTTGATTGGGCTTTCGTTAAGTGGCGTGGCAGCTGTTGGCATGACTTATCTTAGCGAGGAAATCCATCCCAGTTTCGTGGCCTTTTCAATGGGGTTGTATATCAGCGGCAACTCAATTGGCGGCATGAGCGGACGCTTAATTAGCGGTGTCTTCACGGACTTTTTCAACTGGCGAATTGCTCTGGCGGCAATCGGTTGTTTCGCGCTGGCCTCGGCGTTGATGTTCTGGAAAATCCTCCCTGAATCACGCCATTTTCGCCCGACTTCGCTGCGCCCTAAGACGTTGTTTATCAACTTTCGTCTGCACTGGCGTGACCGGGGATTACCGTTATTGTTCGCAGAAGGCTTTTTGCTGATGGGGTCGTTCGTCACGCTGTTTAATTACATCGGCTATCGGTTGATGCTCTCCCCCTGGCATGTCAGTCAGGCCGTGGTTGGCTTATTATCGCTGGCTTATTTGACCGGTACATGGAGCTCACCCAAAGCCGGAACCATGACCACCCGCTATGGGCGTGGTCCAGTGATGTTGTTTTCGACGGGGGTTATGCTGTTTGGTTTACTGATGACCTTATTCAGCTCGCTGTGGCTGATCTTTGCCGGAATGTTACTCTTCTCAGCAGGATTCTTCGCAGCCCACTCAGTAGCCAGCAGCTGGATCGGCCCCCGCGCAAAACGCGCTAAAGGCCAGGCCTCCTCGCTGTATCTGTTCAGTTACTATCTGGGGTCGAGTATTGCCGGGACGCTGGGTGGTGTTTTCTGGCATAACTATGGCTGGAACGGCGTCGGCGCATTTATTGCTCTGATGCTGGTCATTGCTCTGCTGGTCGGGACGCGTTTGCATCGTCGTCTGCACGCCTGAAAAATAAGTCCGGACTGCGGTAAATACCCGTCCGGACTTATTGCCAGCTCAAACCAACGTTAATAGCCATCCTAAAATAGACGAAGCGCCAGCCAATTCCCGCAGCGCATCTAGCGTCATAAGGATTATAAGTACCCAAATAAACGGATTCATTTTGCTGTGTGTCATTTATTACTGATGCGCAGTTATTCTACCGCTTTGTAAGTAGTAAAATAGTTAACCCGATCAAGACTACTATTATTGGTAGCTAAATTTTCCTTAAGTCACAATACGTTATTATCAACGCTGTAATTTATTCAGCGTTTGTACATATCGTTACACGCTGAAACCAACCACTCACGGAAGTCTGCCATTCCCAGGGATATAGTTATTTCAACGGCCCCGCAGTGGGGTTAAATGAAAAAACAAATTGAGGGTATGACAATGAAAAAAGTATTAGCTCTGGTTGTTGCCGCTGCTATGGGTCTGTCTTCTGCCGCCTTTGCTGCAGAGACTGCGACCACACCTGCTCCGACTGCGACGACCACCAAAGCAGCGCCGGCGAAAACTACACATCATAAAAAACAGCATAAAGCAGCACCTGCCCAGAAAGCGCAGGCGGCTAAAAAGCATCATAAAAATACGAAAGCTGAACAGAAAGCCCCTGAACAAAAAGCGCAGGCAGCGAAGAAACACGCCAAGAAACACAGCCATCAGCAACCGGCAAAACCTGCTGCACAACCCGCAGCGTAAGTTTTCAACAGTAATGCTGGCGCGCCCCCTCGCGCCTGAAAATTACGGTGCTAAGCGGGTAACGTTTAGCACCGCCTTTAGCGGAGGGTAGTATGGTGGGCCGTTATCGCTTTGAGTTCATTCTTATCATTCTTATTTTATGCGCACTGATTGCCGCCCGTTTTTATCTTTCCTGACTGTAGTCATCTGATTTTACTCCCACTTTCATCCCGTCCCGTCTATAGTATTTATGAGGGTTTGCTTTTAATAATCATAATTACCCACCAGAGTGTGATATGCGTACAACCATTGCTGTAGTGTTGGGTGCAATTAGTTTGACGTCTGCTTTTGTGTTTGCAGATAAACCAGACGTTGCCAAATCGGCAAACGATGAGGTCAGCACCCTGTTTTTTGGTCATGATGATCGTGTGCCAGTGAATGACACGACCCAATCACCGTGGGATGCGGTTGGGCAACTGGAAACGGCCAGCGGCAATTTATGTACGGCGACGCTGATTGCACCCAATCTGGCATTAACGGCAGGACACTGTTTATTGACACCTCCAAAGGGTAAAGCCGATAAAGCAGTGGCGCTGCGTTTTGTGTCAAATAAAGGTCTTTGGCGCTATGAGATCCACGACATAGAAGGCCGCGTTGATCCGACACTGGGAAAGCGGTTAAAAGCAGATGGGGATGGTTGGATTGTACCTCCCGCAGCCGCGCCGTGGGACTTCGGATTGATTGTGCTACGTAATCCCCCTTCTGGCATTACGCCGTTGCCGTTATTTGAGGGAGATAAAGCCGCGCTTACCGCCGCATTAAAAGCGGCAGGTCGTAAAGTGACTCAGGCAGGCTACCCTGAAGATCATCTCGATACGTTGTACAGTCATCAAAACTGTGAAGTGACTGGCTGGGCGCAAACGTCGGTGATGTCACATCAGTGCGATACCTTGCCGGGTGACAGCGGTTCGCCTCTGATGTTGCATACCGATGACGGCTGGCAATTAATTGGGGTGCAAAGTTCGGCTCCTGCCGCGAAAGATCGCTGGCGCGCCGATAACCGGGCCATTTCTGTTACCGGTTTTCGCGACAAGCTGGATCAACTGTCGCAAAAATAATGTTCAAACGCTGCCCGACAGCGCGGGCAGCGTCTTCATCAGGCAAGTTTCACCATGATCATTCCAGCCAACAGCAAGACCAGGCCAATCCAGCCTTTACGATTTAACCGTTGACCAAACAAGATCCAACCTGCGGCTAACGTGGCGGCAATACCAAACCCGCCCCACAATGCATAAGCGACAGACAAGTCGATCCCTTTAACGGCTTGAGAAAGCGCACTAAAGGCAGCCAGCACCGCCGCCAGGGAGAGCAAGCCAAATATTTTGCGACGAAAGCCGTCAGAAAATTTCAAAAAGACGTTAGCAACGATTTCCAGCACGATTGCCAATGCCAGCCAGGCGGCGTGAACCCATTCAAACTGCGCCATGGTTCACCTCCAGTTCAGGTTTACGCGCTTTACGGGTACCTGATTTTATCAACACAATCCCGGCGACCAGGGTGGTTAACCCGGCAATTTTCATCAGCGATAAACTTTCGTCGAATAACAAAACGCTAAACAAGGTAATAAATAAAATACCGATACCTTCCCACAGCGCATAAGCTACGCCTAAGGCGATTTTTTTAACGGCGAAAGAGAGAAATATATACGACAGAGAAATCATCACCAGCATTAAAATAAAGCCGCCATTTCCCTCACTGACGCTCGCCCATTTCATTGACAGCGTACCGGTAATTTCTGTAGCAATAGCCAGACCTAATAAAATCCAATAAATATACATTGTCCTTCTCCTGCAAGAGAATTATTTTAATTTTCGCTTAATTCAGCGAAACCAAAGTAAAGTGGTCAAGCCCCGCGCATAGCGCAAGCTTTGGCAGAAGAAAGGACTAAAGCGCGTTGCGCCAGTGCTGCTCACCTACGAGCAAGATAGTGGATGAGGTACGAAGATGGGTAAATGTAGAAAATAACGTCCTGAACAAATTGTCCATAATATTACAATTATCCGCAGTGTTGCTTCTCGTCATCGCGGATGATAATTGTCCTCGGTAGTTGAACACGCCTGATTTGTATCATAGCTTAAGAATTAACTCAAAATATTTTCACTTCTTTACCTGAGCGGTTTGATTTTCGTTATGATGACGGAGCGAAAAAGACATTATTATTAGCAAAGGAAGAAAAAACGGGGACAAGCATGGCAAAGCCGATCATCACGCTCAATGGCCTAAAAATCGTCATTATGTTGGGAATGCTGGTCATTATTCTCTGCGGTATCCGTTTTGCCGCCGAGATCATCGTGCCGTTTATTCTCGCATTATTTATTGCTGTTATTCTTAACCCGCTGGTGCAACACATGGTCCGCTGGCGTGTGCCGCGTGTACTGGCGGTGTCGATTTTGATGACCATCATCGTGATGGCGATGGTGTTGCTATTAGCTTATCTGGGTTCCGCGCTCAACGAGTTGACGCGGACGTTACCGCAATATCGCAACTCTATTATGACGCCGCTGCAAGCGCTTGAACCGTTGTTGCAACGCGTAGGGATTGACGTCTCAGTTGACCAGCTGGCGCATTATATTGATCCGAACGCGGCGATGACGTTGCTCACCAACTTATTGACGCAGTTATCTAATGCCATGTCATCAATATTTTTATTGCTGCTGACGGTGCTGTTTATGCTGCTCGAAGTGCCACAATTGCCCGGAAAATTTCAGCAAATGATGGCGCGTCCGGTTGAAGGGATGGCGGCGATTCAACGTGCGATTGACAGTGTTTCTCATTATCTGGTGCTGAAAACAGCCATCAGCATCATCACCGGCCTGGTCGCCTGGGCGATGCTCGCCGCACTCGATGTTCGCTTCGCTTTTGTCTGGGGATTGCTGGCCTTTGCGCTTAATTACATCCCGAATATTGGTTCAGTCCTCGCGGCAATCCCCCCTATCGCTCAGGTACTGGTGTTTAATGGCTTCTACGAAGCGTTGCTGGTGCTGGCGGGATATCTGCTGATTAATCTGGTCTTCGGCAATATTCTGGAGCCGCGTATCATGGGGCGTGGGCTGGGGCTTTCCACATTGGTGGTATTTTTGTCGTTGATTTTTTGGGGATGGTTGTTAGGACCGGTGGGTATGCTGCTTTCCGTGCCGTTGACAATTATTGTCAAAATTGCGCTTGAACAAACAGCGGGAGGTCAAAGCATCGCCGTTCTGTTAAGCGATCTCAATAAAGAGTGACGGCCTCAGCAGAGGCCGTCAGGGTTACAGAGCTTTCAGGATTGCATCCACGCTGGCTTTGGCGTCACCAAACAGCATGTGGGTGTTTTCCTTGAAGAACAGCGGGTTTTGCACACCAGCATAGCCAGTGTTCATCGAACGTTTAAAGACAATCACGTTCTGCGCTTTCCACACTTCCAGCACAGGCATACCAGCAATCGGACTCTTCGGATCATCCTGCGCCGCCGGGTTAACCGTATCGTTAGCACCAATCACCAGTACGGTATCGGTATCAGCAAAGTCATCATTGATCTCGTCCATTTCCAGCACGATGTCATACGGTACTTTTGCTTCAGCCAGCAATACGTTCATATGTCCAGGCAAACGCCCCGCGACCGGGTGGATACCGAAACGCACATTAATACCACGAGCGCGCAATTTCTCAGTAATTTCAGCGACAGGATATTGCGCCTGCGCGACTGCCATGCCGTACCCCGGAGTAATGATCACTGAATGGGAGTTTTTCAGCAGTTCCGCTGTCTCTTCTGCGGTGATTTCGCGGTGCTCACCTACTTCCTGATCATCGCCAGTAGAAGAGCCGTCGGTGCCGAAACCACCCGCAATAACGCTGATAAAGGAACGGTTCATCGCCTTACACATAATGTAAGAAAGGATAGCCCCCGAAGAACCGACCAGCGCACCGGTCACAATCAGCAGGTCGTTGCTGAGCATAAAGCCCGCAGCCGCAGCCGCCCAGCCGGAGTACGAGTTCAGCATCGACACCACCACTGGCATATCTGCACCACCGATGGAGGCGACTAAATGCCAGCCGAATACCAGCGCAATTGCGGTCATTATCAGCAATGCCAGCACTTGCAGGCCGACGCTGTCCGTGCGAACAAATACAATCAGCAGCAGGAAGGAAACGACCAGAGCCGCCAGGTTCATTTTGTGACGGTTTGGCAGCATCAATGGTTTAGACGAAATCTTGCCACACAGTTTGCCGAACGCCACCACCGAACCCGTGAACGTTACCGCCCCGATGAAGATACCGAGGAACACTTCCGTCAGGTGAATATTGACCAGAATCGGTGCCATTCCCGCGTCATGATGCAGATAGCTGTTAAAGCCAACCAGCACTGCCGCCAGACCCACGAAGCTATGCAGGATCGCCACCAGTTCTGGCATTTCGGTCATTTCAACTTTCTTCGCCAGACGGATACCAATTGCCCCACCAATGACCATCGCCAGCAAGATCCAGCCAACATTACCCGTATCCGGTCCAAAAATGGTTGCGATTAACGCAATCGCCATCCCGGCGATACCGAAGTTGTTACCCTGGCGAGACGTTTCATGTTTCGAAAGACCGGCCAGACTGAAGATAAACAGGATCGCGGCAACAATGTATGCAGCTGTAACTAATCCTCCAGACATATGTTACCCCTTAATTTTTGCGGAACATTTTCAGCATGCGCTGAGTCACGGTGAAGCCACCGAAAATATTAATGCTGGCTATAAGCACCGCGATAAAACTAAGGAAGCTAACCCAGCCGCCCTGGCCAATCTGCAACAGTGCTCCGACAACAATAATCCCTGAAATCGCGTTGGTGACCGACATCAACGGTGTATGCAGCGCGTGCGATACATTCCACACCACGTAATAACCGACAACGCAGGCCAGCGCGAAAACGGTGAAGTGCCCAAGGAATTCTTTCGGCGCAACGCTTGCCATCCAGCCAAAAAGAATGATTGCCAGCGCCATCAACGCGTATTTACGCCACGGTGAGCAGGTACATTTTTCCTCAGTTTTCACTTCCGGTGCCGCTTTTTGTGCCGCCTGCGGCTGAGCTGATACCTGAATCGGCGGTGCCGGCCAGGTAATTTCGCCCGCACGGATCACGGTCACGCCGCGAATCACCACATCATCAAAATCAACAGTGATATTGCCGTCTTTCTCTTTGCACAACAGTTTCAGCAGATTAACGAGGTTTGTGCCGTAAAGCTGTGAGGATTGCGTCGGCAGACGGCCCGGAAGATCGGTATAACCAATCACTTTGACACCATTTTCCGTAGTGAAGATTTCACCCGGCACGGTGTATTCACAGTTGCCGCCGTTTTGGGCTGCCAGGTCGACAATCACACTGCCCGCCTTCATGGAGTCAACCATTTCACGGGTAATTAGCTTCGGCGCTGGTTTGCCTGGAATAAGCGCGGTGGTGACAATGATATCGACCTCTTTTGCCTGGGCGGCAAAGAGTTCCATTTCCGCTTTGATGAACGCGTCCGACATCACTTTGGCATAGCCATCGCCGCTGCCAGCTTCCTCTTTAAAATCCAGCTCGAGGAATTCCGCGCCCATACTTTGAACTTGTTCTTTCACTTCCGGGCGGGTGTCGAATGCACGCACAATCGCGCCGAGACTGTTTGCTGCGCCAATGGCGGCCAGACCTGCAACACCCGCACCAATCACCATCACTTTTGCCGGTGGCACTTTCCCGGCCGCAGTAATTTGCCCGGTAAAGAAGCGCCCAAATTCATGTGCCGCTTCAACAATGGCGCGATAACCGGCGATGTTCGCCATCGAGCTTAGTGCGTCCAGCGATTGTGCGCGTGAGATACGCGGCACAGAGTCCATCGCCATCACGGTCACGTTACGTTCCGCAAGTTTTTGCATTAATTCCGGATTCTGCGCAGGCCAGATAAAACTCACCAGCGTTGTCCCAGGATTCAGTAACGCAATTTCATCATCTAACGGCGCATTGACCTTCAGAATGATCTCTGACTGCCAGACGCTATTCCCTTCTACAATTTCAGCGCCCGCTTGCACAAACGCTTTATCGTCAAAACTTGCCAGTTGACCCGCGCCGCTCTCTACCGCGACGGTAAAACCCAGTTTCAGCAGCTGTTCCACTGTTTTTGGCGTTGCTGCAACACGGGTTTCATTGGTTAACCGTTCTCTTGGTATGCCAATTCGCATGATATTCCCTTCCATCGGTTTTATTGATGATGGTTTGCCTGTGTCAGGAGCCACACAAGCTGCTCATGTACGAGCTAAATGTTACTCCGTTAAAATAAATTAGTAACAAACGCCCTATAACGTACTGAAAATTATGCCTGTGATCTAGCGCCAAAAATCAGTATTTCGGCGTGAACTCGCAAAATATTAACGATTCAGCCGTGATAGTGGGATAAACACCTTAGAACGCCGGATAAAGACTGATAATTGTCTTCGACGGTCGGGTAAAACGAGACATCGCCCCGGCACGAATCACTACTTAACATTAAATTAACTTATACAATTCAGTTGCTTCAGTAGTAATGATGCTGATACGGCTGTTTTTTAAGCATAGACGGTCATTTGAGCAGGATTAAAATTGGCTTAAGGAATGTGATATGAAAAATGACGCAGACAGTTACACCGTTTAAATGCAATAATCAGCCACGTTTCTCGTTAATAACAATACCAGTACCTGGTTTGCGCAAGGCGAAGGATTATTTTTATGAAGCTTAAGAACACCCTCCTGGCGTCGGCACTGCTTTCTGCTACGGCATTCTCCGTTAACGCAGCAACAGAACTGACACCGGAGCAAGCGGCAGCGGTTAAACCTTTTGACCGTGTAGTGGTTACCGGTCGTTTTAATGCTATTGGCGAAGCGGTGAAAGCCGTTTCTCGTCGCGCAGATAAAGAAGGTGCCGCCTCTTTTTATGTTGTCGACACTTCTGATTTTGGTAACAGCGGTAACTGGCGTGTGGTCGCTGACCTCTATAAAGCCGATGCTGAAAAAGCAGAAGAAACAAGTAATCGCGTAATTAACGGTGTTGTCGAACTGCCGAAAGATCAGGCTGTTCTGATTGAACCGTTTGACACGGTCACCGTCCAAGGCTTCTATCGTAGCCAGCCAGAAGTCAATGATGCCATCACCAAAGCGGCAAAAGCGAAAGGTGCCTACTCTTTCTACATCGTTCGTCAAATCGATGCCAACCAGGGCGGCAACCAGCGTATTACTGCATTCATCTATAAAAAAGATGCTAAGAAACGTATTGTCCAGAGCCCGGATGTGATCCCGGCAGATTCCGAAGCAGGACGTGCAGCTCTGGCTGCCGGTGGCGAAGCCGCGAAGAAAGTTGAGATCCCGGGTGTTGCGACTACCGCATCACCAAGTTCTGAAGTCGGTCGCTTCTTTGAAACCCAGTCATCAAAAGGCGGGCGTTACACCGTCACGCTCCCGGATGGCACTAAAGTCGAAGAACTGAACAAAGCGACCGCAGCGATGATGGTCCCGTTCGACAGCATCAAATTCTCTGGCAACTACGGCAACATGACCGAAGTCTCCTATCAGGTTGCGAAACGTGCCGCGAAGAAAGGTGCTAAGTATTACCACATCACCCGCCAGTGGCAGGAACGTGGTAATAACCTGACCGTCAGCGCAGATCTGTATAAATAACTATTCAGTTACTCCTATAAGGCGGCTTGATGCCGCCTTTCGCATTTTTAGTCACAAATTTCCCCGCGACCATTGCATGCAGACACATCTCTTCGTAAAATCCCGCGCTTCAGTGGCAAACTCCATTTTTATGCGTTTTGCCCTAATATTTATTCTTCTTATCACGTTTTAATCACTGGATATCGATGGAAAAGAAACTGGGACTGAGCGCACTCACCGCGCTGGTATTAAGCTCAATGCTGGGCGCGGGTGTTTTCAGTCTGCCGCAAAATATGGCGGCAGTTGCCAGCCCGGCAGCACTGCTCATCGGCTGGGGTATTACTGGCGCTGGCATTTTATTGCTGGCCTTTGCCATGCTGATCCTCACGCGCATTCGTCCCGAACTTGACGGCGGTATCTTTACCTATGCCCGCGAAGGGTTTGGCGAGCTAATCGGCTTTTGTTCCGCATGGGGATACTGGCTGTGCGCAGTCATCGCCAACGTCTCCTATCTGGTGATCGTTTTTTCCGCGTTAAGCTTTTTTACGGACACGCCGGAATTGCGCCTGTTTGGCGATGGTAATACCTGGCAATCGATAGTCGGTGCATCGGCTTTATTGTGGATTGTTCACTTTTTGATCCTGCGCGGGGTGCAAACCGCTGCCAGCATTAACCTGGTGGCGACACTGGCAAAATTGTTGCCGCTGGGTCTGTTTGTTGTGCTGGCGATGATGATGTTCAAACTGGATACCTTCAAGCTCGACTTCACCGGACTTGCACTTGGCGTACCCGTTTGGGAACAGGTGAAAAACACCATGCTGATCACCCTGTGGGTTTTCATTGGTGTGGAAGGTGCCGTGGTTGTTTCTGCGCGTGCGCGTAATAAACGTGATGTTGGCAAAGCGACACTGCTGGCGGTTCTCTCCGCTCTGGGCGTTTACTTGCTGGTAACGCTGCTTTCGCTGGGTGTGGTGGCACGTCCTGAACTGGCTGAAATTCGTAACCCGTCAATGGCCGGTCTGATGGTGGAAATGATGGGACCATGGGGCGAAATCATCATCGCTGCCGGTTTGATCGTTTCCGTTTGCGGCGCGTACTTAAGCTGGACCATCATGGCAGCAGAAGTACCGTTCCTGGCCGCCACTCATAAAGCATTCCCGCGCATTTTTGCGCGCCAGAACGCACAAGCTGCGCCATCCGCCTCACTGTGGTTGACCAACATCTGCGTGCAAATTTGTCTGGTACTCATCTGGCTGACCGGTTCCGATTACAACACGTTGCTGACCATCGCCTCAGAAATGATTCTGGTGCCCTATTTCCTGGTCGGCGCGTTCTTGCTGAAAATCGCAACCCGTCCACTGCATAAAGCGGTAGGTGTCGGTGCCTGCATTTATGGCTTATGGTTATTGTACGCCTCTGGTCCAATGCACTTGCTGTTATCCGTTGTTCTGTATGCACCGGGGCTGCTGGTTTTCCTGTACGCGCGCAAAACGCATACCCATGATAATGTACTGAACCGTCAGGAAATGGTGCTGATTGGCATGCTGTTAATTGCCTCAGTTCCGGCGACCTGGATGCTGGTGGGATAACGTTCATCCCATCGTTGGATAGCAAAGGAGATAACGATGGGTAAAACCCAGCCCTTGCCAATATTAATTACTGGCGGAGGTCGTCGCATCGGCCTCGCCCTCGCATGGCATTTCATTAATCAAAAGCAACCGGTGATTGTCAGCTATCGGACACACTATCCAGCCATTGATGGACTGATTAATGCAGGTGCGCAGTGTATTCAGGCTGATTTTTCGACCAACGACGGTGTGATGGCGTTTGCCGATGAAGTACTAAAAAGCACCCATGGTCTGCGTGCTATTTTGCATAACGCCAGTGCGTGGATGGCGGAAAAACCGGGTGCGCCACTGGCCGACGTACTGGCTTGCATGATGCAGATCCACGTTAATACCCCATACCTGCTCAACCATGCGCTGGAAAGATTACTGCGTGGGCACGGACACGCCGCCAGCGATATCATTCACTTTACCGATTATGTGGTGGAGCGCGGTAGCGACAAACATATTGCGTATGCTGCAAGCAAAGCGGCACTGGATAATATGACCCGCTCGTTTGCCCGCAAGCTGGCACCGGAAGTGAAAGTGAATTCTATTGCGCCATCGCTGATCCTGTTTAATGAACATGATGATGCCGAATATCGACAACAGGCGCTGAATAAATCACTGATGAAAACCGCGCCTGGCGAGAAAGAAGTGATCGACCTGGTCGATTACTTACTTACCAGTTGCTTTGTCACCGGACGCAGTTTCCCACTTGATGGCGGCCGTCATCTGCGTTAATGCAGCTTTATCCAGCATATAATCAACACCCATGCGCTTATCCCCCAACACGCAACAGAACCAACAAAAGCGGCGGGCAAGCGCATCATTCCGGTGAAATACCACAGCGACACCAGGTAAACAAAATAGGGAATAATCGACCACATACTAAAAATGATGGTTGCGCGTAAGGCTTCAATGCCGCGTTCGCTGGCAACAATATAATGCGCGATAAGCGCAAAGGTCGGGAAAAGTGGAATCAGCCCGGCGATATAATAATTTTTCGTTTTTGCTAAAACACCAATCAACAGCACTACCAGCGCACCGAGCGCGGCTTTGATTACCAGCCCCATCTTTTTACCTTAACACTTCCATAACAAGTCATCAGTAGAATACCTGATGAAAACTTGTTTAGAAACGATTGATAGTAAGTAAAAACAGCGCGGTGTATTGTGACGTTTTTATATCTACCGTGAATGTTATGAACACTATCGTATTTGTGGAAGATGATGCGGAAGTCGGTTCACTGATTGCCGCGTACCTGGCAAAACATGATATGCAGGTTACCGTAGAGCCGCGCGGCGACCAGGCCGAAGAAACCATTTTGCGAGAAAATCCGGATTTGGTGTTACTCGACATCATGCTACCAGGCAAGGACGGCATGACCATTTGTCGTGATTTACGCGCAAAGTGGTCTGGACCGATTGTTCTTCTAACCTCTCTCGATAGCGATATGAACCACATCCTGGCACTGGAAATGGGTGCCTGCGACTATATTCTCAAAACGACGCCCCCTGCTGTTTTGCTAGCGCGTTTACGTTTGCATTTGCGTCAGAATGAGCAAGCCACACTGACCAAAGGTCTTCAGGAAACGTCTCTGACTCCCTACAAAGCCCTGCATTTCGGCACGTTGACCATCGATCCCATCAACCGCGTAGTCACCCTGGCTAACACTGAAATCTCGCTCTCGACAGCTGATTTCGAATTATTGTGGGAATTAGCTACCCATGCCGGGCAAATCATGGACCGCGATGCATTGCTGAAAAATTTACGCGGCGTCAGTTATGACGGACTGGATCGTAGCGTGGACGTGGCTATTTCGCGGTTAAGAAAAAAACTACTCGATAACGCCGCAGAACCTTATCGCATTAAAACCGTGCGTAACAAAGGCTATCTTTTTGCGCCTCATGCATGGGAATAAGCGATGAAAAAATTGTTTATCCAGTTTTACCTGTTATTGTTTGTCTGCTTCCTTGTGATGTCTCTGCTGGTTGGGCTGGTGTACAAATTTACCGCCGAACGCGCGGGCAAACAGTCGCTGGATGATTTGATGAACAGTTCGCTGTATCTGATGCGCAGCGAATTGCGTGAGATCCCCCCACACGACTGGGGTAAGACGCTGAAAGAGATGGATTTAAATCTCTCTTTCGATCTGCGTGTCGAGCCACTGAGTAAATACCATCTTGATGATATTTCCATGCACCGACTGCGTGGCGGCGAAATTGTCGCCCTGGACGATCAGTACACGTTTTTGCAGCGTATCCCGCGCAGCCACTACGTGCTGGCAGTTGGTCCTGTTCCTTATCTTTATTACCTCCATCAAATGCGATTGCTGGATATCGCCCTGATCGCTTTTATTGCTATTTCCCTCGCCTTTCCGGTGTTTATCTGGATGCGTCCGCACTGGCAGGATATGTTAAAACTGGAAGCAGCGGCGCAACGATTTGGCGATGGGCATCTCAATGAACGTATCCACTTTGATGAGGGTTCGAGCTTTGAACGACTTGGCGTCGCATTTAACCAGATGGCGGACAATATCAACGCCTTAATTGCCAGCAAAAAACAGCTTATTGACGGTATCGCTCACGAACTGCGAACACCGTTAGTGCGCCTGCGTTATCGACTGGAGATGAGCGATAACCTGAGCGCCGTCGAATCCCAGGCGTTGAATCGTGATATCAGTCAACTTGAAGCTTTAATTGAAGAGCTGCTGACTTATGCCCGACTCGATCGCCCACAAAACGAGCTTCATCTTAGCGAACCAGACCTGCCGTTGTGGCTGTCAACGCATCTGGCAGATATTCAGGCAGTAACGCCCGATAAAACGGTACGGATAAAAACGCTCATGCAAGGCCATTATGCGGCGTTGGATATGCGCTTAATGGAGCGCGTGCTGGATAATTTGCTCAATAACGCCCTGCGCTACTGCCATTCAACGGTTGAAACCAGCCTGCTACTGTCGGGGAATAAAGCGACATTAATTGTTGAGGATGATGGCTCAGGGATTGCCCCAGAAAACCGCGAACATATCTTTGAACCTTTTGTTCGCCTCGATCCCAGCCGGGGTCGCTCAACCGGCGGCTGCGGGCTGGGACTGGCAATTGTCCACTCTATAGCACTGGCAATGGGCGGTACGGTTAATTGTGGCACCAGCGAACTGGGTGGTGCCCGCTTCTCGTTTAGCTGGCCGTTATGGCATAACATCCCGCAATTTACCTCTGCTTGACACTACGCGCACGGTGGTCAAGTCACCACCACTGTGCTATAAATTAAGGATGTTGTAACTAAAGTGGTTAATATTATGGCGCGTTACGATCTCGTAGACCGACTCAACACTACTTTTCGCCAGATGGAACAAGAGCTGGCTGCATTTGCCGCTCATCTTGAGCAACACAAGCTATTGGTTGCCCGCGTGTTCTCTTTGCCGGAGGTAAAAAAAGAGGATGAGCATAATCCGCTTAATCGTATTGAGGTAAAACAACATCTCGGCAACGACGCGCAGTCGCTGGCGTTGCGTCATTTCCGCCATTTATTTATTCAACAACAGTCCGAAAATCGCAGCAGCAAGGCCGCTGTCCGTCTGCCTGGCGTGTTGTGTTACCAGGTCGATAACCTTTCGCAAGCAGCGTTGGTCAGTCATATTCAGCACATCAATAAACTCAAGACCACGTTCGAGCATATCGTCACGGTTGAATCAGAACTCCCCACCGCGGCACGTTTTGAATGGGTGCATCGTCATTTGCCGGGGCTGATCACCCTTAATGCTTACCGCACGCTCACCGTTCTGCACGACCCCGCCACTTTACGTTTTGGCTGGGCTAATAAACATATCATTAAAAATTTGCATCGTGATGAAGTCCTGGCACAGCTGGAAAAAAGCCTGAAATCACCACGCAGTGTCGCACCGTGGACGCGCGAGGAGTGGCAAAGAAAACTGGAGCGAGAGTATCAGGATATCGCTGCCCTGCCACAGAACGCGAAGTTAAAAATCAAACGTCCGGTGAAGGTGCAGCCGATTGCCCGCGTCTGGTACAAAGGAGATCAAAAACAAGTACAACACGCTTGCCCTACACCGCTTATTGCGCTGATTAATCGGGATAATGGCGCGGGCGTGCCGGATGTTGGGGAGTTGTTAAATTACGATGCCGACAATGTGCAACACCGTTATAAACCACAGGCGCAGCCGCTTCGTTTGATCATTCCCCGGCTGCACCTGTATGTTGCGGATTAACGCCCGGCTTTCATACTGCCGACCATCTGTTCTGGCCGTACCCAGCTGTCAAACTCGGCTTCGCTAAGATACCCCAGCGCAAGGGCCGCAGCTTTTAAGGTCAGCCCTTCTTTATGCGCTTTTTTGGCGATCTCCGCGGCTTTGTCATAACCAATGTGGGTGTTAAGCGCAGTCACCAGCATCAGCGATTCATTGAGTAATTGATTGATTCGCTCACGATTCGGTTCAATACCCACTGCGCAGTGTTTGTTAAAACTTTCCATGCCATCTGCCAGCAAGCGCACCGATTGCAGGAAATTGTGGATCACCATTGGACGGAAGACGTTCAGTTCAAAGTTACCGGAAGCGCCCCCCATGTTGATCGCCACGTCGTTCCCCATCACCTGACAGCAGAGCATGGTTAATGCCTCACACTGTGTTGGATTCACTTTCCCCGGCATGATTGAGCTGCCCGGCTCATTTTCCGGGATTGAGATTTCACCAATTCCGCAGCGCGGGCCAGAGGCCAGCCAGCGGACATCATTGGCGATTTTCATCAGTGACGCAGCCAACCCTTTCAACGCGCCGTGCGCCTGAACCAGAGCATCACAGGTCGCCAGCGCTTCAAATTTGTTCGGCGCGGTAACAAACGGTGCACAGGTAATGACTGCCAGTTCATCTGCTACGCGACGCGCATACTCCGGATGGGTATTTAGTCCAGTACCCACCGCTGTACCGCCAAGAGCCAGTTCCGCTACGTGAGGCAGGCTGTATTCGATATGTTTGAGATTATACTCGAGCATCGCTACCCAGCCGGAAATCTCCTGCCCCAGTGTTAGCGGCGTGGCGTCCTGCAAGTGGGTTCGACCGATTTTGACGATATCGGCAAATGCACGCGATTTTTCACTCAGCGTCTGTGTCAGGGTTTTAAGCTGCGGAATGAGTTGCTTGCGCAGCGCCAGCAGCGCCGCAACGTGCATCGCCGTCGGAAAGACATCGTTGGAACTTTGGCTTTTGTTCACGTCGTCGTTAGGGTGAACTTTACGTTCCATCCCGCGCACGCCGCCGAGTAATTCACTGGCCCGGTTAGCCAGCACTTCGTTCATGTTCATGTTACTTTGCGTGCCGGAGCCGGTCTGCCAGATAGCCAGCGGGAATTCGTCGTCATGCTGTCCTGCCAGTACTTCATCCGCCGCCTGCCGAATGGCGCTCGCTTTCTCTTCAGACAACAAGCCTAAATCTTCATTAACTTTTGCCGCTGCGCGCTTGGTTAGCGCCAGCGCATGAATCAGTGAGGTGGGCATTTTCTCCGTCGAAATGCGGAAATGCTCCAGCGAGCGTTGAGTTTGTGCGCCCCACAGCTTATCTGCCGGGACATCAATCGCCCCCATCGAATCTTTTTCGCTGCGTACTGTATTCATGGCCTGCTCCTCACCTGTTTAATTTTTTCTTTCTGTTTTGCTTTCGTTAAGCAACTTTTAGCTCACTTATTATTTACTATTTGATAACAAATGTTTGGTCTTTCGTGCCATGTAAAAAAACCGCCCCGAAGGGCGGCTCTGTTTATTTCACACAGCGAGTGCACTGTGTGAGTTGTATCTGCTGGAAGAAGTCATTTCCTTTATCATCCACAAGGATAAACGCCGGGAAATCTTCCACTTCAATTTTCCAGATGGCTTCCATTCCCAGTTCCGGATATTCAACACATTCCAGGCTCTTAATACTTCCCTGCGCCAATACAGCGGCCGGACCACCGATACTGCCAAGGTAGAAGCCGCCGTGTTTTTTACAGGCATCCGTCACCTGCTGGCTGCGGTTGCCTTTCGCCAGCATGATCATACTTCCGCCCTGCGCTTGCAGTTGATCGACATAAGAATCCATCCGTCCGGCGGTCGTTGGGCCAAGAGAACCGGAGGCATAACCTTCCGGCGTTTTGGCCGGACCCGCGTAGTAAATCGGATGATCTTTAATGTACTGCGGCAGCCCTTCACCGTTATCCATCCGCTCTTTCAGTTTGGCGTGAGCAATATCACGACCGACGATAATCGTGCCGTTAAGCGATAAGCGTGTAGAAACGGGATACTGCGACAACTGTGCGAGGATCTCTTTCATCGGACGGTTAAGGTCAACGCGCACCGCTTCGCCTTCTCCCGCTTTACGCAGCTCTTCAGGGATATATCTACCTGGATTATGTTCCAGTTTTTCGATCCAGATCCCCTGACGGTTGATCTTCGCTTTGATATTACGGTCAGCAGAGCAGGAAACACCCATACCAACCGGACAGGATGCGCCGTGACGTGGCAGGCGAATCACGCGTATGTCGTGAGCGAAGTATTTACCACCAAACTGCGCACCCAGACCGAGATTTTGCGCTTCGATCAGCAATTCTTTTTCCAGTTCCACATCGCGGAATGCCTGACCGTGCTCATTCCCTTCCGTTGGCAGTTCGTCATAGTATTTAGCGGAAGCCAGTTTCACTGTTTTAAGGTTAGTTTCTGCAGAAGTTCCACCAATTACGAACGCAATATGATACGGAGGACAGGCCGCCGTACCCAGCGTGCGCATCTTCTCAACCAGGTAATTTTTCAGTTTCCCCGGCGTTAGTAACGCTTTGGTTTCCTGATAGAGATACGTCTTGTTTGCCGAACCACCACCTTTGGCGATACAGAGGAATTTGTACTCGTCGCCATCAACGGCATAAAGATCGATCTGCGCTGGCAGATTGGTGCCGGTATTCACCTCTTTATACATATCCAGCGGCGCGTTTTGCGAGTAGCGCAAATTATCTTCGATATAAGTGTTATAGACACCGCGCGCCAGCGCCGCTTCATCACAGCCACCGGTCCATACACGCTGCCCTTTTTTACCAACAATAATCGCAGTGCCGGTATCCTGACAGGTTGGCAGAACGCCTTTCGCCGCGATGTCGGAGTTACGCAGGAATTGCAGCGCCACATATTTATCATTTTCGCTGGCCTCCGGGTCACGCAGAATGTCGGCCACCTGTTGTTGGTGAGCCGGACGCAGCATAAACGACGCATCATGAAACGCCTGACGCGCCAACAGAGTTAACGCTTCGGGTGCGACTTTCAAAATCTCCTGCCCTTCAAATTCAGATACGCTAACGTGTTCGCTGGTTAGCAGGTAATACTCAGTATCATCTTTTTTGAGTGGAAAAGGAGCCTGATAATGAAAGGGTTTGTTTGACATTGTTCTCTCACTTACTGCCTGGTTTGGTTATGCTCTGGGCGGGTGTTCCGTTGCCCTGTTAAAAGCGAGTAACAATATCCTACACACTTTTTTAACAAAAACTGAGACTAGTACGACTTTTTGCGACTCCAGGTTACTTCCCGTAGGATTCTTGCTTTAATAGTGGGATTAATTTCCACATTAAAACAGGGATTGATCATGCAAAAACTCATTAACTCAGTGCAAAACTATGCCTGGGGCAGCAAAACGGCGTTGACTGAACTTTATGGTATGGAAAATCCGTCCAGCCAGCCGATGGCCGAGCTGTGGATGGGCGCACATCCGAAAAGCAGTTCACGAGTGCAGAATGCCGCCGGAGATATCGTTTCACTGCGTGATGTGATTGAGAGTGATAAATCGACTCTGCTCGGAGAGGCCGTTGCCAAACGCTTTGGCGAACTGCCTTTCCTGTTCAAAGTATTATGCGCAGCACAGCCGCTCTCCATTCAGGTTCATCCAAACAAACGCAATTCTGAAATCGGTTTTGCCAAAGAAAATGCCGCAGGTATCCCGATGGATGCCGCCGAGCGTAACTATAAAGATCCTAACCACAAGCCGGAGCTGGTTTTTGCGCTGACGCCTTTCCTTGCGATGAACGCGTTTCGTGAGTTTTCCGAGATTGTCTCCCTACTCCAGCCAGTCGCAGGTGCACATCCGGCAATTGCTCACTTTTTACAACAGCCTAATGCCGAACGTTTAAGCGAACTGTTCGCCAGCCTGTTGAATATGCAGGGTGAAGAAAAATCCCGCGCGCTGGCGATTTTAAAATCGGCGCTCGACAGTCAGCAGGGTGAACCGTGGCAAACGATTCGTTTAATTTCTGAATTTTACCCGGAAGACAGCGGCCTGTTCTCCCCGCTGTTACTGAATGTGGTGAAATTGAATCCTGGCGAAGCGATGTTCCTGTTCGCTGAAACACCGCACGCTTACCTGCAAGGCGTGGCGCTGGAAGTGATGGCGAACTCCGATAACGTGCTGCGTGCGGGTCTGACGCCTAAGTACATTGATATTCCGGAACTGGTTGCCAATGTGAAATTCGAAGCCAAACCGGCTAACCAGTTGTTGACCCAGCCGGTGAAACAAGGTGCAGAACTGGACTTCCCGATTCCAGTGGATGATTTTGCCTTCTCGCTGCATGACCTTAGTGATAAAGAAACCACCATTAGCCAGCAGAGTGCCGCCATTTTGTTCTGCGTCGAAGGCGATGCAACGTTGTGGAAAGGTTCTCAGCAGTTACAGCTTAAACCGGGTGAATCAGCGTTTATTGCCGCCAACGAATCACCGGTGACTGTCAAAGGCCACGGCCGTTTAGCGCGTGTTTACAACAAGCTGTAAGAGCTTACTGAAAAAATTAACATCTCTTGCTAAGCTTATTAAAGGCTTATAACACCTTCAGGCGGCCAGTCCGCCTGATTTCATTTTATGGATAATCATTATGAATAAATCGCTGGTAGCGGTAGGCGTCATTGTTGCGCTAGGCGTAGTCTGGACAGGCGGCGCATGGTATACAGGCAAGAAGATTGAAACCCATCTCGAAGACATGGTCGCGCAGGCGAACGCGCAACTCAAACTGACAGCTCCTGAATCCAACCTGGAAGTGAGTTATCAAAACTATCATCGCGGCGTATTCAGCAGCCAGTTGCAACTGTTGGTGAAACCCATTGCCGGGAAAGAAAATCCGTGGATTAAAAGCGGTCAGAGCGTCATCTTCAACGAATCGGTTGATCATGGTCCCTTCCCGCTTGCCCAGCTTAAAAAACTGAACCTGATCCCGTCGATGGCATCAATTCAAACCACGCTGGTTAATAACGAAGTAAGCAAACCACTGTTTGATATGGCAAAAGGTGAAACGCCTTTTGAGATTAACTCGCGCATTGGTTACAGCGGTGATTCCAGTTCCGATATTTCGCTCAAGCCACTGAATTACGAGCAAAAGGATGAAAAAGTCGCCTTTAGCGGCGGCGAGTTCCAGTTAAATGCTGACAGAGACGGCAAAGCCATCTCCCTTTCCGGGGAGGCGCAAAGTGGTCGGATAGACGCAGTTAACGAATACAACCAGAAAGTGCAGTTGACCTTTAATAATCTGAAAACCGACGGTTCCAGCACGCTGGCAAGTTTTGGTGAGCGCGTAGGAAACCAAAAACTGTCACTGGAAAAAATGACCATTTCAGTGGAAGGCAAAGAACTGGCACTGCTGGAAGGCATGGAGATCAGCGGTAAATCGGATCTGGTCAATGACGGTAAAACGATCAATAGCCAACTGGATTACTCGCTAAACAGCCTGAAGGTACAGAATCAGGATCTGGGCAGCGGCAAGCTGACTTTAAAAGTCGGCCAGATTGATGGTGAAGCCTGGCATCAGTTTAGCCAGCAATATAACGCGCAAACTCAGGCGCTGCTGGCACAGCCAGAAATTGCCAACAATCCCGAACTTTATCAGGAGAAAGTGACGGAAGCCTTCTTTAGCGCCCTGCCGCTGATGTTGAAAGGCGATCCGGTGATTACTATCGCGCCGCTAAGCTGGAAAAACAGTCAGGGTGAAAGTGCGCTGAATCTGTCGCTGTTCCTGAAAGATCCGGCAACGACTAAAGAAGCGCCGCAAACGCTGGCGCAGGAAGTAGATCGTTCGGTTAAATCTCTGGATGCGAAACTGACCATTCCGGTGGATATGGCAACTGAGTTTATGACTCAGGTAGCGAAGCTGGAAGGTTATCAGGAAGATCAAGCGAAAAAACTGGCGAAACAGCAAGTTGAAGGTGCATCAGCAATGGGGCAGATGTTCCGTCTGACCACCTTGCAGGACAATACCATCACCACCAGCCTGCAATATACTAACGGTCAGATAACGTTAAACGGGCAGAAAATGCCACTGGAAGATTTCGTTGGTATGTTTGCAATGCCGGCATTAAATGTTCCGGTCGTACCCGCTATTCCGCAGCAGTAATTCACAGACAAAACGCCGGAGATTTTTCTCTCCGGCGTTATTTTTTACTTCAGCATAAAGTCATACTGAATACTCATTTTCACATCCCAGTAATTCAGGCGATCGCCCAGCGTACTGCCATCGCGCTTTTCCCGCCCTTTATCGGCAGCAAGAAAGAAATTCATCCCTTGTAACGGCCCTTCGCTGACCCGATAGTTCATACCACCTAAGATACCCGTGCCTTCAATCCGCACATCTCGTTTACTGGATTCATAGCCGCGAGTCACAATCGGTGCAAATGTCAGCGTAAATTGCGGCGTTAAACGATAGTTGACGCCCAATTGCCAGGACTGCATTCCTTCACGGTTACGATCAAGACTTAATGAAAAGGGATAGCCAATGTCGGTATCCACCACGGCACCATTCATTGCATGGCGCAAATAACCACCACTGCCAAATACGCTTCCCCACGGCGCATTCCAGGTCAATTGTCCACTAACCAACGCCGTTTCATTGGGCTGGCTGGTATTACGACTTAAACCTTCGAGCTGCGCGTAAAAGCCGAGCAACTCCCCTTTCAACGTATAATTCGGGTCGAGCGGTATGCTTTTCTCGAGAATACTTTGCATCTGATTGGAAACATCTTTCTGTACCGATGCCCCCAGAGAATAGCGACTGGTATCATCATGCCAACTGGCGGCTAAAAAAGAACGTGCGCGATGTTTATCGTATTTTCCCGTCTGGCTGTTATACACCCCTTCATCACGAATACCGGTTGTTGAATCAGTCCATAAAAATACTCGTGAACGCCACATTCCCCACAGATCAATATTTGGTGTTAAAGCCCAATAACCTAATGCTCCTTCAGAAACTGTCGGTAATGTACGTTGCGAACTGCCAGCCATTAACGGAATACGATAAGGTAAGCTACCATAACTATAATCCGTCCCGAAGCGACCTAATTTAAGCAGGCTATTTTCACTGGGTTTTATTTTTACTGCCCCCAGAGCAAAGCCAAAACTTTTATCACCATCAAGATACCACCGGGTACTCATATCAGCACGAGCACCTAATTTATAAACATAATACGCCCCGCCTTCAACGCCAATAATATTGGAATAATAACCACTATTGAAATCGAGCAATCCTCCCTGTACCCATGCGTAAATATCTCTTCCCGCGCCAGCACTGGGCTTATCCGCCCTGCGCAATTCGTTTTTCAGTCTGATGCGTAGTCCCGCTTCATCGTCAGCCAGTTGCGCCGCATAAGCAGAGGTAAGGCCAGAGGCAGCCGTCAGGCAAATAACGGCCATGGCCACTATTTTTCTCATAGTTGCACCTTTGATGTTCTGATTATTTTTATTGAATATTAATTAGTGATATCGCTGATTAATTGCTGCTGCACTTTTTTACGATTATCAATTTCAACCACGATTTCTTTGAATTTTTTATCCGTGAGCGGATAAAACCAGATAATAACGAATGCCAGTAGCATAAATCCGCAAGGTACTAAGGCAATTGATGTGCGGATGCCCATAATAACTTCCGGCGTTTGCACCTGATTGGCGATATATCCGCTTAACCCCAAAATAAAGGCAGGAATTGAACCTCCGATTGCCTGACCGCATTTACGGGTAAATGAGAATAGTGAATAGGTGAGCCCTTCAATTCGCACGCCGGTCAGGTATTCACCGTATTCTACGGTATCAGCTTCCAGCGCCCACATCACGGTCATGGTAACGCCCTGACCAATTGAAGCGATGGCCAACGCAACCAACGCCACCGGCAGTGACCAGACGGAAACCCAGAAGAACAGCAGATAACCGCAGGTTCCCAGCAAAGCGCCAATCAGGAAGGTATTCTTTTTACCGATCCTCGCGACCATCCCCGGCACCAGCGGTGCCGATGCCACAGTACCAACCAGGTTTTGCACCAGTACCAGCACAGTGAACAGCCCGGTATCATTTAACACATAGCGCACGTAGAACAACGACGAGGCGCTGACCGCAAAGGTCGAAATCAGCACACACAGCGCACCGATGCACAACATAAACAGCGGGCGATTCCGTTTCAGGGTTTGCAGACTGATATTCAATGACGGCTGCGCAACGATACGTACCACATTCTCACGCGTCGATTTGAAGCAGATGAAGTAAAGCACCATTCCGGCAATCGCCAGCACAATTGTCCAGAAATGGTATACCGACACCATCTCTTCCGGGCTGGAGTTCTTAATGCTCGGTCCTATCAGAAATGCCAGGCAGACAAAGGTCAATGAAGCGGCAATCCCACGAGCCGCGCCCAGACGGGCGCGGGATTGTGGTTGTTGGGTCATCGCGGTAGCAAGTGAACCATAAGGAATATTCACCAGGCTGTAGCAAAGCCCGAGGCCCATGTAGGTCAAATATGCATACACCACTTTGCTACCATGGCTCCAGTCGGTCGGCACCCAGAATACCAGCACGCTGAAGATCATTAACGGCGCAGTACCGAAGAGTAAAAACGGGCGGAATTTTCCCCAGCGGGTATTCACACTGTCCACCACTCGTCCGGCAAAGACGTCGGCGAAGGCATCGAATACCCGCACCAGTAACAGCATGGTGCCCGCCGCAGCGGCACCGACGCCAGCGACGTCGGTGTAGTAACTCAACAGGAAGAGCGCTCCCATTGCGAAGGCGAAGTTATTGGCGACGTCACCGAGGCTGTAGCCGACGATGGTGCGCCAGGAGAGTTGTTGATTCATTGTTTGCCTCCCTGCTGCGGTTTTTCACCGAAGTTCATGCCAGTCCAGCGTTTTTGCAGCAGAAAAGCCGCCGACTTCGGTTTGCGGTCGCGAGTGAAGATCCCTTTCTTGTTACCGCCAACGCGCAATATGCCTTGCGAGGTCGCAAAATCGGCGAAATTCCATACCTGTTCACCGACGACGGCGCTGACGCGTCGGGTCGAGTTTACGCGTTGCTTCCGCCAGTGGCGCGAAATATTCCCGTGCACCTTGCGGACGGGTATCCGGTTCGTTGGCAATACTCCACATCACCACGCTTGGGTGGTTTTTGTCACGCGCTATCAGCTCTTTAATCGCCTGTAAGTGCGCTTGCTGAGTTTCCCCGTTGACTGCCTCTTCGCTGTACAGTTCTTTCGGCTTGTTGCCCGCTTCGAAACCAATGCCTAAAGAGAGGTTAAAGCCGACAGCAGCAGTTTCATCAATCACCACGATGCCATGTTCATCTGCCCAGTCGAGCATCTCTTCAGCGTAAGGGTAATGCGAGGTACGGTAGGAGTTGGCCCCAATCCAGTCCATTAATGCGTGGTCGTGCACCATCAGCACGTTATCGAATCCTTTGCCACGCAAGTCCGCATCTTCATGACGACCAAAACCCGTAAAGTAGAACGGTTTGTGGTTAATCAGGAACTGTTCGCCCTTCACTGCCACTGACCGGATGCCGACGCGAAGCGGGTAGATATCATACTCTGTCTGGCTTTTGGCTGTGACGCACAGTTCATAGAGATAACCTTCACCCGGTTGCCAGAGGTGCGGATTCACCACTTGCAAAGTCCCGCTAGTGCCTTGTCCAGTTGCAACCACCTGTTGATCCGCATCACGCAGTTCAACGCTGACATCACCATTGGTCACCACCTGCCAGTCAACAGACGCGTGGTTACAGTCTTGCGCGACATGCGTCACCACGGTGATATCGTCCACCCAGGTGTTCGGCGTGGTGTAGAGCATTACGCTGCGATGGATCCCGGCATAGTTAAAGAAATCATGGAAGTAAGACTGCTTTTTCTTGCCGTTTTCGTCGGTAATCACCATTCCCGGCGGGATAGTCTGCCAGTTCAGTTCGTTGTTCACACAAACGGTGATACGTACACTTTTCCCGGCAATAACATACGGCGTGACATCGGCTTCAAATGGCGTATAGCCGCCCTGATGCTCCATCACTTCCTGATTATTGACCCACACTTTGCCGTAATGAGTGACCGCATCGAAACGCAGCACGATACGCTGGCCTGCCCAACCTTTCGGTATAAAGACTTCGCGCTGATACCAGACGTTGCCCGCATAATTACGAATATCTGCATCGGCGAACTGATCGTTAAAACTGCCTGGCACAGCAATTGCCCGGCTTTCTTGTAACGCGCTTTCCCACCAACGCTGATCAATTCCACAGTTTTCGCGATCCAGACTGAATGCCCACAGGCCATCGAGTTTTTTGATTTCACGGGTTGGGGTTTCTACAGGACGTAACATAAGGGACTCCTCATTAAGATAATAATACTGGTCAACCTTTAATCTGATTAGTTAACCAATTCTGTGTTGCACACAGTTATCTGTGAGAAACCCATGGAAGAGAAATGGAAATAAAAAGAACTGACACCGCGATCAAAAAACCAAAAACTGCAATACCCACAGCGTGATATAGATCGCATTAATCTTTAAAACAGCGTTGACAGAAGCCATAAAATAAGCAACCGAACGTTCGTTCGAGCGTATTGGGAACGATAAACTCTCATGACATATGGCTACAGTGAATATTTTGGGGGGAATTCTCCGAAGCCGGGAAGGATAATTTTTGCACAGAGAAATTACGATATGAAACGCGGGCACAGTTATCACCAGCCCGCCGAAAAAGAGAGAGAATCAGGATGCGGTTAAGATACCGCCAATCATCGCGCGTAATCCCTGAGCAAACGACGCTTCACGCGCCAGGTCTTCCGCTTCGATATCGGCCAGTACACCGTAGGTCAGATCCAGCAGTAAACGTGAAGTCATTGCCGTGTTGATGTCTGGGCTTATCTCGCCTTTTTGCTGGGCATCACGCATCCGCTGGGCAACAAATTCCGTGATCGTCATATGCTTATTTTTAAGCATGGCGGCGACCTGTGGGTTACGCATCCCTTCCGCCATAATTTCAACCACCAGCGCCCGTTGTCCAAAGGCTTCATGGGTGAGAGAGACAATGGACTCGACCATATAGTCAACGAAATGAATCCCTTCAATCGGTTCCCGGAAACGGGCCAGCGCCCTCTCCTGGTCCTGTAAGATAATCGCCTGAATCAAGGCTTCTTTGGAGATGAAATGGTGATAGAGCGTCCCGGGACTAATGGCGCAAGATTTACAGATGGCTTTCATCGAGGCACTGTGAAATCCATTTTCTGAAAAAATCTCTCTGGCAGCATTGAGGATCCGGGTCCGTGTCGGTTGTGCTTCAGTCTGCATGTTATCCATCATTAAACCATTATAGTTAGCGTGAATAACTAGTTTACCGCGTTGTCAGGTGAGCGCCTATCATTGCTGTTGAATAGTGCGAAGGCACACTCTATTCGTATACTTTTCACTCTGAAATTGGTTAACCAATAGCCGTGATTTGGCTGCCAGTTATTTAGCAGAGACGTTGATGAGTTTATCCCGGTAAACAACACGCACGGTTGTTTACCGGTCCGTTAGTGTATTAATTGAGCTCCTGTACCCCACCACCGGAGACGGTGAGAATTTGTCCGCTTACCCAGCTCGCAGCAGGCGAGCAAAGGAACAGCGCTGCGTTAGCAATATCTTGCGGTTGGCCCAGACGTCTGATCGGCGTGTGCTGTAACATTTTTTGTTCAATTTCTGGTGTAATAACGGATTTCAGGGCATCGGTTAATATTGCCCCCGGCGCAATGCCATTTACCCGAATATTTTTTTCACCCAGGTCAAACGCCATATTTCTGACCAGATGACTGGCCGCAGCTTTAGATGATGCATAGGAAGTCATGTTTATATTTTTATTTTCTGCCGCCATAGAAGTGATGGTCAGAATAACGCCACCGCCATTTTTTTCCATTTCTGGCGCAACAAGTTGTGACAGATGGAAAAAAGAAAACACATTCAGTTCATAAGCACGGCGAAAATCCGCCATTGGCATATCAAACGGTTTAGGTCCACCGCCACCGGCGTTGTTAACCAGAATATCAACTTTACCCAGCTTACTGATAGCAAAGTCTGCCAGTGCAGAGAGTTCCTGTTCGGAAGTAATATCACAACGGCAGGCAAATGCCTGACCACCCAGTTGTTGAATTTCGTCTACAACATGGTTAGCTGCGTCGGCGTTAATATCACTGACCACCACAGATGCGCCAGCTGTCGCGAATGTAATTGCGATTTCTTTACCAATACCTGCACCCGCACCTGTGATGATGGCGCATTTTCCGTCGAGTCTCAGGTTGTCAGAATTAAACACATAAACCTCCTGTGAACTTCAGTAAAAATAAAAGGCACCGCCTGTGTGCCACATTTTTTATCATTAACCTTGAGGAAAGGACACTACCAGGTATAGCAGATAAAGAGAGGATTATTTCGCTGCAATGAGCCGGGCGGGAATAATAAGATTGCGTGAATGCGTCTCTTCATGGGTGATTTTTTGCATCATGCGATCCGCAAGTGTGATACCAAGTTCCCGCGCTGGCGTGCTGGCCCAGGTAACAGGTATATCATCAAGTGTGGTTGGTGTCGCATCGGTAAATGCCGCCAGCGAAACCTGTTGCTCAAAGTAACGATCGACTCCGCTTTCCCCGCTTTGCCGCCCTGCTTTGAGCAAACCAAACCATGCCCCCATCGCAATAGTTTCGTTATAGCAAACCACGGCACTGATGGTCGGGTTATGACGTAAAAGCGCCGTGATAGCTTCCGCGGCTTGCTTCTGGCTGGAAGTGCACTCCAACACCCAATCGCTATGAAACGGCAGGCCAAATTTTAGTAGAGTTGCACAATAGCCCCCAACCCGTTCTGCACGGGTTAATGAGGAACTTTGCCCTCCCAGCCAGGCGATCCGCTGATGCCCATTGCGAATGAGATGCTCCGTCAACAACTGTGCAGCCTGCATGTTGTCCGGGCGAACCGTATCAACATCATCAAGATAACTGGCACGGGAAGCGAAAATCACCGGGATAGCTTTTTCTTCTGCCATCCGTCGCAGGTCATCGCTACTTCCTGCAGCTCCGGCAATTACCACACCATCGACACCCTGATTCAGTAACAGTGAAAACCGCTGTGCCAGCTGCTCACCGTCTTTACCGCCGTGAAGCAAAAAAACCATCCGTCCCTGCGCTTCCAGAGCTTCCGTCAATCCGGCCGTCAATTCGGCGTAAAACGGCGCAGATAAATCACGGACGATCAAACCAATGACGCCGCTTTGCCCGCCGCGCAGCGCCGACGCCTGGCGATTGCGCACAAATCCCAGCTCTTCAATGGCGGCGTTAACGCGTTCTCCTGTGGCGGTAGAGATTCGCCCTTTGCCACTAAGCACCAGCGAAACGGTACTTACCGACACGCCCGCAGCCAGCGCAACATCATGAATGGTTATTTTTTTGGCGGTAGCCATGCAGATGACCTACTCCCTGATTATGTGACAGATAAAACGTTTTACCTTTTATTTATCTTATACCCGCTATTATCGTTGCGTAATGTGATTTATGCCTCACTAAAATTTGATAAAACGTTTTATCTTCTCGCGCAATTTACTGAATCCAGATTGTTCTCTACGAGGAGTCGTTTTATGACGGCGAAAACAGCACCGAAAGTCACGCTGTGGGAGTTCTTCCAGCAGTTAGGCAAAACCTTCATGTTACCCGTGGCATTATTGTCGTTCTGCGGCATTATGCTCGGCATTGGTAGTTCTCTTAGCAGCCATGATGTCATAACCCTGATCCCGGTCCTGGGCAACCCCGTGTTGCAGGCTATCTTTACCTGGATGAGTAAGATTGGCTCGTTTGCTTTTAGTTTCCTGCCTGTCATGTTCTGTATCGCCATCCCGCTGGGCCTGGCACGCGAAAATAAAGGCGTAGCGGCATTCGCTGGCTTCGTCGGTTATGCGGTAATGAACCTCGCGGTAAACTTCTGGTTGACCAATAAAGGCATTCTGCCAACCACGGATGCCGCGGTTCTGAAAGCCAATAACATCCAGAGCATTCTTGGGATCCAGTCGATCGATACCGGGATCCTCGGTGCGGTGATCGCCGGTATTATCGTCTGGATGCTGCATGAGCGTTTCCATAATATCCGCCTGCCGGATGCGCTGGCATTCTTCGGCGGTACGCGCTTCGTACCAATTATCTCCTCGCTGGTGATGGGCCTTGTCGGCCTGGTGATTCCATTAGTCTGGCCGATTTTCGCCATGGGTATTAGCGGCTTGGGCCATATGATAAACAGCGCGGGTGATTTCGGACCGATGCTGTTTGGTACCGGTGAACGTCTGCTGTTGCCGTTTGGTCTGCATCACATTCTGGTGGCATTAATTCGCTTTACCGACGCAGGCGGCACGCAGGAAGTCTGCGGTCAAACCGTCAGCGGCGCACTGACCATCTTCCAGGCGCAATTGAGTTGCCCGACCACTCACGGTTTTTCTGAAAGCGCCACGCGTTTCCTTTCGCAAGGTAAAATGCCTGCGTTTCTCGGCGGTCTGCCAGGTGCAGCGTTAGCTATGTATCACTGCGCGCGCCCGGAAAATCGCCATAAAATTAAAGGTCTGCTGATTTCTGGCCTGATCGCCTGCGTCGTTGGCGGCACTACCGAACCGCTGGAATTCCTGTTCCTGTTCGTAGCGCCAGTTCTGTATGTCATCCACGCGCTGTTAACCGGCCTCGGCTTCACCGTCATGTCTGTGCTCGGCGTCACCATCGGTAATACCGACGGCAATATCATCGACTTCGTGGTGTTCGGTATTTTGCATGGTCTGTCAACCAAGTGGTACATGGTGCCAGTGGTGGCGGCAATCTGGTTTGTCGTTTACTACGTCATCTTCCGTTTCGCTATCACCCGCTTCAATCTGAAAACCCCGGGGCGCGATAGCGAAGTTGCCAGCTCAATCGAAAAAGCCGTTGCCGGTGCGCCGGGTAAATCAGGTTACAACGTTCCTGCAATCCTCGAAGCATTAGGCGGTGCCGACAATATTGTCAGCCTCGATAACTGCATTACCCGTCTGCGTTTGTCTGTGAAAGATATGTCGCTTGTTAATGTGCAGGCACTGAAGGACAATCGGGCAATTGGCGTAGTACAACTTAATCAACATAACCTGCAGGTTGTTATCGGGCCACAAGTTCAGTCAGTAAAAGATGAAATGGCCGGTCTGATGCATACTGTCCAGGCATAAGGATAAGATATGTTCGATTTTTCAAAGGTCGTGGATCGTCATGGCACATGGTGTACACAGTGGGATTATGTCGCTGACCGTTTCGGCACTGCTGACCTGTTACCGTTCACGATTTCAGACATGGATTTTGCCACTGCCCCCTGCATTATCGAGGCGCTGAATCAGCGCCTGATGCACGGCGTATTTGGCTACAGCCGCTGGAAAAACGATGAGTTTCTCGCGGCTATTGCCCACTGGTTTTCCACCCAGCATTACACCGCCATCGATTCTCAGACGGTGGTGTATGGCCCTTCTGTCATCTATATGGTTTCAGAACTGATTCGTCAGTGGTCTGAAACAGGTGAAGGCGTGGTGATCCACACACCCGCCTATGACGCATTTTACAAGGCCATTGAAGGTAACCAGCGCACAGTAATGCCCGTTGCTTTAGAGAAGCAGGCTGATGGTTGGTTTTGCGATATGGGCAAGTTGGAAGCCGTGTTGGCGAAACCAGAATGTAAAATTATGCTCCTGTGTAGCCCACAGAATCCTACCGGGAAAGTGTGGACGTGCGATGAGCTGGAGATCATGGCTGACCTGTGCGAGCGTCATGGTGTGCGGGTTATTTCCGATGAAATCCATATGGATATGGTTTGGGGCGAGCAGCCGCATATTCCCTGGAGTAATGTGGCTCGCGGAGACTGGGCGTTGCTAACGTCGGGCTCGAAAAGTTTCAATATTCCCGCCCTGACCGGTGCTTACGGGATTATAGAAAATAGCAGTAGCCGCGATGCCTATTTATCGGCACTGAAAGGCCGTGATGGGCTTTCTTCCCCTTCGGTACTGGCGTTAACTGCCCATATCGCCGCCTATCAGCAAGGCGCGCCGTGGCTGGATGCCTTACGCATCTATCTGAAAGATAACCTGACGTATATCGCAGATAAAATGAACGCCGCGTTTCCTGAACTCAACTGGCAGATCCCACAATCCACTTATCTGGCATGGCTTGATTTACGTCCGTTGAATATTGACGACAACGCGTTGCAAAAAGCACTTATCGAACAAGAAAAAGTCGCGATCATGCCGGGGTATACCTACGGTGAAGAAGGTCGTGGTTTTGTCCGTCTCAATGCCGGCTGCCCACGTTCGAAACTGGAAAAAGGTGTGGCTGGATTAATTAACGCCATCCGCGCTGTTCGTTAACCCCAATTGCGCAACGTAAAAAATCGTTGCGCAATCGTGGATTTTTACCCTGCTTTGTTTTTATAATGGTGCGCACTTTTATATCCAGAAAAAGAGTGCGACCATGATTGATACCACCCTGCCATTAACTGATATCCATCGCCACCTTGATGGCAACATTCGTCCCCAGACCATTCTTGAACTTGGCCGCCAGTATAATATCTCGCTTCCTGCACAATCCCTGGAAACACTGATTCCCCACGTTCAGGTCATTGCCAACGAACCCGATCTGGTGAGCTTTCTGACCAAACTTGATTGGGGCGTTAAAGTTCTCGCCTCTCTTGATGCCTGTCGCCGCGTGGCATTTGAAAACATTGAAGATGCAGCCCGTCACGGCCTGCACTATGTCGAGCTGCGTTTTTCACCAGGCTACATGGCAATGGCACATCAGCTGCCTGTAGCGGGTGTTGTCGAAGCGGTGATCGATGGCGTACGTGAAGGTTGCCGCACCTTTGGTGTGCAGGCGAAGCTTATCGGCATTATGAGCCGGACCTTCGGCGAAGCCGCCTGTCAGCAAGAGCTGGAGGCCTTTTTAGCCCACCGTGACCAGATTACCGCACTTGATTTAGCCGGTGATGAACTTGGTTTCCCGGGAAGTCTGTTCCTTTCTCACTTCAACCGCGCGCGTGATGCGGGCTGGCATATTACCGTCCATGCAGGCGAAGCTGCCGGGCCGGAAAGCATCTGGCAGGCGATTCGTGAACTGGGTGCGGAGCGTATTGGACATGGCGTAAAAGCCATTGAAGATCGGGCGCTGATGGATTTTCTCGCCGAGCAACAAATTGGTATTGAATCCTGTCTGACCTCCAATATTCAGACCAGCACCGTAGCAGAGCTGGCTGCACATCCGCTGAAAACGTTCCTTGAGCATGGCATTCGTGCCAGCATTAACACTGACGATCCCGGCGTACAGGGAGTGGATATCATTCACGAATATACCGTTGCCGCGCCAGCTGCTGGGTTATCCCGCGAGCAAATCCGCCAGGCACAGATTAATGGTCTGGAAATGGCTTTCCTCAGCGCTGAGGAAAAACGCGCACTGCGAGAAAAAGTCGCCGCGAAGTAACAAAATGGATGGTGCAAATGCACCATCCATTTTTCATGCAAGGCACAAAGTCGCGCGATGTTTGGCGGATTCGATGCCCAGCTCAATCAACTCCATTACCTGGATTGCCTGGCTTGCCGGAACCGGATTTTCACCATCGCCATTTAACGCATCACGAATAGCCGCATAGTAAGCCGGATAATTCCCAGGCACCGTCAACAGCGTTTCTTCGACACGTTCCTCACCTTCCACGCGGGTAAGTACGCCATCACGCATATCGTAGCCCCAGTCTTCCTGCGGTAGACGCTCGCCATTTTTCAGACGTTCTTCCTGTGGATCGAGGCCATATTTCACATAACTGCCTCGGGATCCATGCACGATATACCGTGCTGACTCAGCGGCTGCCAGCATGGTACCGTGTAAAATGACTCGCCGCTGTGGATAGGACAAGATGGCGTGGAAATAATCGGTCGACTGCGCTCCGGGCCGTAACTGTGCCAAATCTACCGTCATGCTGACCGGTAAACCAAAAAGCGTAATGGCCTGATCAAGAAGATGTGGTGCTAAATCGTACCAGATACCGCTGCCTGGGCCGCCCTGTTCACGCCAACGATCGCGCACCTGCGGACGGAAGCGGTCAAAATGAGACTCAAAGTAAGCAACTTCACCCAGCACGCCTTCCGCGAGTAAACCTTTTAGCGTCAAGAAATCGCTATCCCAGCGACGGTTATGGAATACAGACAGCACACGCCCCAGGCTTTTTGCCAGCGCATCCAGCTCTCGCGCTTGTGACAGTGTCACGGTAAAGGGTTTATCAACGACCACATGTTTACCCGCCTCAAGCGCCGCTTTGGCTAACGGGAAATGGGTATCGTTGGGTGTAGGAATGACAATCAGGTCTATGTTGGGATCGTTAAACAGATGCTTCGGCTCAGAGACAACCGTAACCGTTGGCCAGTCGGCTTTTACTTTTGTTTCATCACTGCTGGAGATTACCGCCAGTTCCAGCCCGGGCGTGCCCGCAATCAGGGGCGCATGGAAGGTTTTGCTCGCATAACCATACCCAATCAACCCAACACGGATGTTGTCGCTCATGTCATTGCCTCTCATTGAAGTATGATGGCTATTTGACACTATCCTTTACCCACGCTCAACAGTTTAATAACCTGCCAGCAATAAGGGATGTTGTTTAACTTAAGTCAAAAAAATAGCGAATTTTCCAACGACAAAAGCTAAATATCGCAAAAACCTCAGTAAAAATCTTGCTGGAGCTATTATTGCTAAGTAACATTTACCCCCTGAAGTTAATGGATCAATCAAGAGAGATGTGGGCTGTAATGAATCGTCTTATTGAATTAACAGGTTGGATCGTTCTTGTCGTTTCAGTCATTCTTCTTGGCGTGGCGAGTCACATTGACAACTATCAGCCACCTGAACAGAGTGCTTCGGTACAACACAAGTAAGCTCTGCACTTGTGGAGCGACATGCTGCCCGTCCGGGTGCATGTTTTCACTTGTCGGATATTAAACCAGGAATTTATTATCTTGTTCGATGTTGTTGGTGATTGTCAGGGATAGTAAAGCGCGTTACTCTTTTCAGAGCAGTTTTTCATCCCTGAATATTTGCCATCAGCGCATTCTTATTATTGTAATAACACAAGCGTTCACTTTTGGTGAAATTTTATCATCACTAATAATACCTACCCCTTTGGTATTAATTATTTTATGGACCTTTTATGACTGTTCAGGACTACTTATTAAAATTTCGCAAAATCAGTTCACTCGAAAGTCTGGAAAAACTCTACGACCATCTTAATTACACCCTGACGGACGATCAGGAACTGATCAATATGTATCGTGCTGCCGATCACCGTCGCGCAGAGCTGGTTTCTGGCGGGCGTTTGTTTGACCTCGGCCAGGTACCGAAGTCCGTCTGGCACTATGTCCAATAAAGAAAGTAGCGATCGGTTATAAAAGCCTTATAATAACGCCCCTAAAATTAGATTTGCCTGTTTGCGTCGCTATTCTGGAGAACCTATGACCACCACAACGCCACAACGTATTGGAGGCTGGTTGCTTGGCCCGTTGGCCTGGCTTTTAGTCGCTCTGTTGAGTACGACGCTGGCGTTGTTGCTGTATACCGCTGCGTTATCTTCTCCGCAAACATTTCAAACGCTCGGCGGACAAGCACTGACGACACAAATCTTATGGGGCGTTTCTTTTATTACCGCTATCGCCATGTGGTATTACACACTGTGGTTGACCATCGCTTTCTTTAAACGTCGGCGTTGTGTTCCTAAACACTATATTATCTGGCTGCTTATTTCCGTATTGCTGGCAGTAAAAGCATTCGCTTTTTCACCCGTGGAAGATGGCATAGCCGTTCGCCAGTTGCTGTTTACTTTGTTGGCAACCGCATTGATCGTCCCCTATTTCAAACGCTCGTCGCGGGTAAAAGCGACGTTTGTGAATCCGTAATAACCTTACAGTTAACCTGTTGTCGCCTGCTCTGGATTAACGGATAATAGGCGGCTTTTTTATTTCAGGCCGAAAAATGACTGACTACCTGTTACTGTTTGTCGGAACTGTACTGGTCAATAACTTTGTACTGGTCAAGTTTCTCGGTCTCTGTCCGTTTATGGGGGTTTCCAAAAAACTGGAAACCGCGATGGGCATGGGGCTGGCAACAACGTTTGTGATGACGCTGGCGTCTATTTGCGCCTGGCTTATCGATACGTGGATTTTGATCCCACTTAATCTGATTTACCTGCGCACCCTGGCATTTATTCTGGTGATTGCTGTGGTCGTGCAGTTCACCGAGATGGTGGTGCGCAAAACCAGCCCGGTGCTTTACCGTCTGCTGGGGATTTTTTTGCCGCTTATCACCACCAACTGTGCAGTGCTCGGCGTGGCGTTGCTGAATATCAATCTCGGGCACAATTTCTTGCAGTCGGCGCTGTACGGTTTTTCCGCCGCTGTCGGTTTCTCGCTGGTGATGGTGCTCTTCGCCGCCATCCGCGAACGCCTTGCTGTGGCTGATGTCCCGGCACCTTTTCGCGGTAATGCCATTGCGTTAATTACCGCAGGTCTTATGTCTCTGGCCTTTATGGGCTTTAGTGGTTTGGTGAAGTTGTAATGAATGCTATCTGGATTGCCGTTGCCGCCGTGAGCCTGCTGGGCCTGGCGTTTGGCGCCATTCTGGGTTATGCCTCCCGCCGTTTTGCGGTGGAAGACGATCCGGTCGTTGAGAAAATTGACGAAATCTTACCGCAGAGCCAGTGTGGTCAGTGCGGTTATCCCGGCTGTCGCCCCTACGCGGAAGCCATCAGCTGTAACGGTGAAAAAATCAACCGTTGCGCCCCAGGTGGCGAAGCTGTGATGCTAAAAATTGCCGAGTTGCTTAATGTCGAGCCGCAGCCGCTGGATGGCGAAGCGCAAGAGATAACGCCTGCGCGGATGGTGGCGGTTATTGATGAAAATAACTGTATTGGCTGCACTAAATGTATTCAGGCGTGTCCGGTAGACGCCATCGTTGGCGCTACCCGTGCCATGCATACGGTAATGAGTGATCTCTGTACGGGCTGCAATTTATGTGTTGATCCGTGCCCGACGCACTGCATCTCGTTGCAACCGGTCGCAGAAACACCTGACTCCTGGAAATGGGATCTGAACACCATTCCCGTGCGTATCATTCCCGTGGAACACCATGCTTAAGTTATTCTCTGCATTCAGAAAAAATAAAATCTGGGATTTCAACGGCGGCATCCATCCACCGGAGATGAAAACCCAGTCCAACGGTACACCCCTGCGCCAGGTACCCCTGGCGCAGCGTTTTGTTATTCCACTGAAACAGCATATTGGCGCTGAAGGTGAGTTGTGCGTTAGCGTCGGCGATAAAGTATTGCGCGGCCAGCCGCTTACCCGTGGTCGCGGCAAAATGCTGCCTGTTCACGCGCCCACCTCGGGTACCGTTACGGCTATTGCGCCCCACTCTACGGCTCATCCTTCAGCTTTAGCTGAATTAAGCGTGATTATTGATGCCGATGGTGAAGACTGCTGGATCCCGCGCGACGGCTGGGCCGATTATCGCACTCGCAGTCGCGAAGAGTTAATCGAGCGCATACATCAGTTTGGTGTTGCCGGGCTGGGCGGTGCAGGATTCCCGACAGGCGTTAAATTGCAGGGTGGCGGAGATAAGATTGAAACGTTGATTATCAACGCGGCTGAGTGCGAGCCGTACATTACCGCCGATGACCGTTTGATGCAGGATTGCGCGGCTCAGGTCGTAGAGGGTATTCGCATTCTTGCGCATATTCTGCAGCCACGCGAAATTCTTATCGGCATTGAAGATAACAAACCGCAGGCGATTTCCATGCTGCGCGCGGTGCTGGCGGACTCTAACGATATTTCTCTGCGGGTGATTCCAACCAAATATCCTTCTGGCGGTGCTAAACAATTAACCTACATTCTGACCGGGAAGCAGGTTCCACATGGCGGGCGTTCATCCGATATCGGCGTATTAATGCAAAACGTCGGCACTGCTTATGCAGTGAAACGTGCCGTTATTGATGGCGAGCCGATTACCGAGCGTGTTGTAACCCTGACTGGCGAAGCAATCGCTCGCCCGGGCAACGTCTGGGCACGGCTGGGGACGCCAGTGCGTCATTTATTGAATGATGCCGGATTCTGCCCCTCTGCCGATCAAATGGTGATTATGGGTGGCCCGCTAATGGGCTTTACCTTGCCATGGCTGGATGTCCCGGTCGTAAAGATTACCAACTGTCTGTTGGCTCCCTCTGCCAATGAACTTGGCGAACCACAGGAAGAACAAAGCTGCATCCGGTGTAGCGCCTGTGCTGACGCCTGCCCTGCGGATCTTTTGCCGCAACAGTTGTACTGGTTCAGCAAAGGTCAGCAACACGATAAAGCTACCACGCATAACATTGCTGATTGCATTGAATGTGGGGCTTGCGCGTGGGTTTGCCCGAGCAATATTCCCCTGGTGCAATATTTCCGTCAGGAAAAAGCTGAAATTGCGGCTATTCGTCAGGAAGAAAAGCGCGCCGCAGAAGCCAAAGCGCGTTTCGAAGCGCGCCAGGCTCGTCTGGAGCGCGAAAAAGCGGCTCGCCTTGAACGACATAAGAGCGCAGCCGTTCAACCTGCAGCCAAAGATAAAGATGCGATTGCTGCCGCTCTGGCGCGGGTGAAAGAGAAACAGGCCCAGGCTACACAGCCTATTGTGATTAAAGCGGGCGAACGCCCGGATAACAGTGCAATTATTGCAGCACGGGAAGCCCGTAAAGCGCAAGCCAGAGCGAAACAGGCAGAACTGCAGCAAACTAACGACGCAGCAACCGTTGCTGATCCACGTAAAACTGCCGTTGAAGCAGCTATCGCCCGCGCCAAAGCGCGCAAGCTGGAACAGCAACAGGCTAATGCGGAACCAGAACAACAGGTCGATCCGCGCAAAGCCGCCGTCGAAGCCGCTATTGCCCGTGCCAAAGCGCGCAAGCTGGAACAGCAACAGGCTAATGCGGAACCAGAAGAACAGGTTGATCCGCGCAAAGCCGCCGTCGAAGCCGCTATTGCCCGTGCCAAAGCGCGCAAGCTGGAACAGCAACAGACTAACGCAGAACCAGAAGAACAGGTTGATCCGCGCAAAGCGGCAGTTGCCGCGGCTATTGCCCGCGCTCAGGCCAAAAAAGCCGCCCAGCAGAAGGTTGTAAACGAGGACTAAATGGTATTCAGAATAGCTAGCTCCCCTTATACCCATAACCAGCGCCAGACATCGCGCATTATGCTGTTGGTGTTGCTCGCAGCCGTGCCAGGAATCGCAGCGCAACTGTGGTTTTTTGGTTGGGGTACTCTCGTTCAGATCCTGTTGGCATCGGTTAGTGCTCTGTTAGCCGAAGCTCTCGTACTCAAACTACGCAAGCAGTCGGTAGCCGCAACGTTGAAAGATAACTCAGCATTGCTGACAGGCTTATTGCTGGCGGTAAGTATTCCCCCCCTCGCGCCATGGTGGATGGTCGTGCTGGGTACGGTGTTTGCGGTGATCATCGCTAAACAGTTGTATGGCGGTCTGGGACAAAACCCGTTTAATCCGGCAATGATTGGTTATGTGGTCTTACTGATCTCCTTCCCCGTGCAGATGACCAGCTGGTTACCGCCACATGAAATTGCGGTCAACATCCCTGGTTTTATCGACGCCATCCAGGTTATTTTTAGCGGTCATACCGCCAGTGGTGGTGATATGAACACACTACGCTTAGGTATTGATGGCATTAGTCAGGCGACACCGCTGGATACATTTAAAACCTCTGTCCGTGCCGGTCATTCGGTTGAACAGATTATGCAATATCCGATCTACAGCGGTATTCTGGCGGGCGCTGGTTGGCAATGGGTAAATCTCGCCTGGCTGGCTGGCGGCGTATGGTTGCTATGGCAGAAAGCGATTCGCTGGCATATTCCCCTCAGCTTCTTAGTAACGCTGGCGTTATGCGCAATGTTGGGCTGGTTGTTCTCACCAGAAACACTGGCAGCACCGCAAATTCATCTGCTGTCTGGAGCGACCATGCTCGGCGCATTCTTTATTTTGACTGACCCGGTTACCGCTTCTACGACCAATCGTGGTCGTCTTATTTTCGGCGCGCTTGCGGGCTTATTAGTCTGGTTGATCCGCAGTTTCGGCGGCTATCCTGACGGCGTGGCTTTTGCCGTCCTGCTGGCGAACATCACGGTTCCTCTGATCGATTACTACACGCGTCCGCGCGTCTACGGCCATCGCAAAGGGTAAACCATGCTGAAAACTATCCGAAAACACGGCATTACGTTGGCGCTATTTGCAGCGGGTTCAACAGGGTTAACTGCGGCCATCAACCAGATGACCAAAACGACGATTGCTGAACAGGCCAGTCTGCAACAAAAGGCGTTATTTGATCAGGTGCTGCCAGCCGAACGCTATAACAATGCGCTGGCACAGAGTTGCTATCTGGTAACTGCGCCAGAGTTAGGTAAAGGTGAGCATCGGGTTTACATCGCCAAACAGGATGACAAACCGGTAGCCGCCGTTCTGGAAGCAACCGCGCCAGATGGCTATTCCGGTGCGATTCAGCTGCTGGTGGGAGCCGATTTTAACGGCACGGTACTTGGCACGCGCGTGACAGAGCACCACGAAACGCCAGGGCTTGGCGATAAAATCGAACTGCGCCTTTCTGACTGGATCACCCATTTTGCGGGTAAAAAAATCAGTGGTGCAGATGATGCGCACTGGGCGGTGAAGAAAGATGGTGGTGATTTCGACCAGTTCACCGGCGCGACGATTACTCCCCGCGCGGTGGTTAATGCGGTAAAACGCGCCGGATTGTACGCTCAGACGTTACCGGCACAACTTTCTCAACTTCCTGCCTGTGGAGAATAAAGCGTGAGCGAAATTAAAGACGTTATTGTTCAGGGGTTGTGGAAAAACAACTCTGCGCTGGTCCAGTTGCTCGGCCTTTGTCCTCTGTTGGCGGTCACGTCCACTGCCACTAACGCTCTGGGTTTAGGACTTGCGACTACGCTGGTACTGACGCTGACCAACCTGACCATTTCGACGCTGCGTCACTGGACGCCAGCCGAGATCCGCATTCCCATTTACGTGATGATCATCGCCTCGGTGGTCAGCGCTGTACAGATGCTGATCAACGCCTACGCCTTTGGCCTGTATCAATCATTAGGGATTTTTATTCCGCTGATTGTCACTAACTGTATCGTTGTGGGCCGCGCTGAAGCCTTCGCCGCCAAAAAAGGTCCGGCGCTTTCGGCACTGGACGGCTTTTCAATTGGTATGGGCGCAACCTGCGCCATGTTCGTGCTGGGTTCACTACGCGAAATTATCGGCAATGGCACATTGTTTGACGGTGCAGATGCGCTGTTAGGTAGCTGGGCAAAAGTATTACGCGTGGAGATTTTCCACACCGACTCCCCTTTCCTGCTGGCGATGCTGCCACCAGGTGCATTTATTGGTCTGGGACTGATGCTGGCAGGAAAATACCTGATTGATGAAAGAATGAAAAAGCGCCGTGCTGAAGCAGCTGCAGAACGTGCATTGCCAAACGGTGAAACAGGGAATGTCTGATGAATAAAGCAAAACGCCTGGAGATCCTCACTCGCCTGCGTGAGAACAATCCTCATCCCACCACCGAGCTTAATTTCAGTTCGCCTTTTGAATTGCTGATTGCCGTACTGCTTTCCGCTCAGGCGACCGATGTCAGTGTTAATAAGGCGACGGCGAAACTCTACCCGGTGGCGAATACGCCTGCAGCGATGCTTGAACTGGGCGTTGAAGGGGTGAAAACCTATATCAAAACGATTGGGCTTTATAACAGCAAAGCAGAAAATATCATCAAAACCTGCCGTATCTTGCTGGAGCAGCATAATGGCGAGGTTCCGGAAGATCGTGCTGCGCTTGAAGCCCTGCCCGGCGTAGGTCGTAAAACAGCCAACGTCGTATTAAACACTGCATTCGGCTGGCCGACTATTGCTGTCGACACGCACATTTTCCGCGTTTGTAATCGTACTCAATTTGCGCCGGGGAAAAACGTCGAACAGGTAGAAGAAAAGCTACTGAAAGTGGTTCCGGCAGAGTTTAAAGTCGACTGCCACCATTGGTTGATCCTGCACGGGCGTTATACCTGCATTGCCCGCAAGCCCCGCTGTGGCTCTTGTATTATTGAAGATCTTTGTGAATACAAAGAGAAAGTTGACATCTGAAGAAAAGGGGTAACACCGATTACCCCATTGATAACCTTTCTTTATCCTCTTTTAAAACATCTTTTTAACGTCAATGATGCCATTGCTTAGCGTTATCATCAGGTAATCCGTTTGCGGATAACCAAAAATGCAGGTTAATTGTTTTTTTAATAGCGAAATTTTCTATTCATTCGTGATCAAGATCACGATGCTGTCGCAATGTAAAAACATTGCAAGAATCAGGTTAAAATCATTTAAATTTACACACGCAACAAATATTGACCTACAAAACATTACACTGGCTATTTTTAAGAAACTGGACTATCTCACTAGTAAAAACGCTAAATAGCAGAACATATCGCCGTTAAGCCATCACCCCCCTCTCAGTGCAGTGAAAAAATCTGCCGTTACGTTTTTTGAAAAATTTAACGCTGGATAACATTTCCCGGAATGGTTGAATTCCCCGCCTCAGTTATATGTAACAGATTATTACAAAGGACTTGTCTGAAAGTGCAAGATAGTGAACATTACCTGCCGTTTCCCCTCCCACTATAACAATTGCGCGTATGTTTTTTATACATAACGCGAGAAAGCACCCCCGTTAATATGGGATGTAAAAAAAGAGGTAAAAGTGTCCACTGCAAACCAAAAACCAACTGAAAGCGTCAGTTTGAACGCTTTCAAACAACCGAAGGCGTTCTATCTCATCTTCTCGATTGAGTTATGGGAACGTTTTGGTTATTACGGCCTACAAGGAATTATGGCTGTTTACCTGGTTAAACAACTGGGTATGTCTGAAGCGGATTCAATCACCCTTTTCTCTTCCTTTAGTGCCCTGGTTTATGGTCTGGTCGCTATCGGCGGCTGGTTAGGTGACAAGGTACTGGGTACTAAACGCGTAATTATGCTCGGCGCTATTGTGCTGGCGATTGGTTATGCTCTGGTTGCCTGGTCTGGTCACGACGCCGGTATCGTTTATATGGGTATGGCGGCTATTGCGGTCGGTAACGGCCTGTTTAAAGCTAACCCGTCTTCTCTGCTTTCTACATGCTATGAGAAAAACGACCCGCGTCTGGACGGTGCATTCACCATGTACTACATGTCCGTCAACATCGGCTCTTTCTTCTCTATGATTGCTACGCCGTGGCTGGCCGCGAAATACGGCTGGAGTGTTGCGTTTGCGTTGAGCGTTGTAGGCCTGCTGATCACTATCGTTAACTTCGCCTTCTGCCAACGCTGGGTTAAACAGTACGGTTCAAAACCAGACTTCGAGCCTATCAACTACCGTAACCTGCTGCTGACCATTATTGGTGTTGTGGCACTGATCGCTATCGCCACCTGGCTGCTGCACAATCAGGAAGTTGCGCGTATGGCGCTGGGCGTTGTTGCCTTCGGTATCGTGGTTATCTTCGGTAAAGAAGCCTTCGCGATGAAAGGTGCTGCGCGTCGTAAAATGATCGTTGCCTTCATCCTGATGCTCGAAGCCATTATCTTCTTCGTGCTGTACAGCCAGATGCCAACGTCACTGAACTTCTTTGCGATTCGTAACGTTGAGCACTCCATTCTGGGTCTGGCCGTAGAACCTGAGCAGTATCAGGCACTGAACCCGTTCTGGATCATCATCGGTAGTCCGATTCTGGCCGCTATCTATAACAAGATGGGCGATACCCTGCCGATGCCAACCAAGTTTGCAATCGGCATGGTGATGTGTTCTGGTGCGTTCCTGATTCTGCCGCTGGGTGCGAAATTCGCGTCTGACGCTGGTATCGTGTCTGTAAGCTGGCTGGTCGCAAGCTATGGCCTGCAGAGCATCGGGGAACTGATGATCTCTGGTCTGGGTCTGGCAATGGTTGCTCAACTCGTTCCGCAGCGTCTGATGGGCTTCATTATGGGTAGCTGGTTCCTGACCACTGCCGGTGCAAACCTGATTGGTGGTTATGTTGCGGGTATGATGGCTGTGCCGGATAACGTTACCGATCCGCTGATGTCACTGGAAGTCTATGGTCGCGTATTCTTGCAGATTGGTGTCGCTACTGCCGTTATTGCAGTACTGATGCTGCTGACCGCGCCGAAACTGCACCGCATGACGCAGGATGACGCTGCAGACAAAGCGGCGAAAGCAGCCGTAGCGTAAAATTCAGGGAAACTCTTTTACAAGCCGCTAACTTTTCGTTAGCGGCTTTTTTTTTGTTCAGCAACGCACTACCATACTTTAAACCACAGACAAAAGGAGTTACCGATGAAATTGTTCTACAAACCGGGTGCCTGCTCTCTCGCTTCCCATATCACCCTGCGTGAGAGCGGAAAGGATTTTACCCTCGTCAGTGTGGATTTAATGAAAAAACGTCTCGAAAACGGTGACGATTACTTTGCCGTTAACCCTAAGGGGCAGGTGCCTGCATTGCTGCTGGATGACGGTACTTTGCTGACGGAAGGCGTAGCGATTATGCAGTATCTTGCCGACAGCGTCCCCGACCGCCAGTTGCTGGCACCGGTAAACAGTATTTCCCGCTATAAAACCATCGAATGGCTGAATTACATCGCCACCGAGCTGCATAAAGGTTTCACACCTCTGTTTCGCCCTGATACACCGGAAGAGTACAAACCGACAGTTCGCGCGCAGCTGGAGAAGAAGCTGCAATATGTGAACGAGGCACTGAAGGATGAGCACTGGATCTGCGGGCAAAGATTTACAATTGCTGATGCCTATCTGTTTACGGTTCTGCGCTGGGCATACGCGGTGAAACTGAATCTGGAAGGGTTAGAGCACATTGCAGCATTTATGCAACGTATGGCTGAACGTCCGGAAGTACAAGACGCGCTGTCAGCGGAAGGCTTAAAGTAATAGCCATCGGCCCACAGGTCGTTGTGGGCCGAAATGAGATATTTCAGAGCTTTGTTGCGCTGAAGTAATGTTCTGGTTTGGCAATACGATCCTGAGCAGCCACCACTTGCAGCTCATATTCCTGCATTGCTTTGGTGGTCACCATGATTTCGTAGACTGCAGCGGTCACATGTTCCAGCGCCTCCTGCAGCGTTGCCCCCTGAAGCAGTTTCACCAGCAGTAAACCGCTCGTCACATCACCAACACCTACCGGCTGGCGCATACCAAAATCCACCAGCGGACGGCTGATATGCCAGGCTTCATCGGCGGTGACCAGCAGCATTTCAAAACGGTCACGGCTGTAGCCAGCTCGCGCCAGGTGTTTAACCAACACAATTTGTGGCCCTTGCGCAATGAGTTCGCGCGCTGCCAGAACCGCTTCTTCGACGTTATTTACCGCATGCTCACAGAGTATTTCCAGCTCAACCAGATTTGGCGCAATGATATCGCTGGCAGGCAAACCGTGCCGCACATGAAACTCTGCGACACCCGGTGCAACGATACAGCCTTTTTCCGGATGACCCATTACCGGATCGCAAAAATATTTCGCCTGCGGATTCGCGGCTTTCACCTGACGGACGATACCGAGGATATGTTCACCCTGCTCCGCCGATCCCAGATAGCCACTTAATACGGCATCACAGGTGTGTAATTTATCAATGGCGGCAATGCCTTGCACAATTTCGGTTAAATGGCTGGGCGGCATCACGCAGCCAGTCCATTTGCCGTATTGGGTGTGATTAGAAAATTGAACGGTGTTCAGCGGCCAGACGTTCGCGCCCAGGCGGCGCATCGGAAACTCTGCCGCACTGTTACCCGCATGACCATAAACAACGTGAGACTGGATAGCGAGAATATTTTTCATCATGTTCCCTGTATAAAAACCAGGGGGAGTGATTTCTCACTCCCCCTTTCCACTTAATGCATTATTTCCAGCAAATCAGACAGTAATTCTTTTTACCGCGACGCAGTAAGGTAAAACGACCAAACAGACGATCTTCTTCTTTAAAGAAGTATTCAGGATCGGACTGTTTTTCACCGTTAATGGTGATGGCATTGGAGGCGATAGTTTTACGTGCCTGACCACGGGAAGGTTGCAGTTCAGAATCGACCAGTGCCTGCATCAGGTCTGCGCCCTTTTCCATCTCAACCATCGGTACGCCGTCCTGCGCCAGCTGTTCGAAGTCCGCTTCACTCAGCGCACTCAAAGAACCGCTGAACAGGCATTCGGTAATACGTTTTGCCGCCTGTAAACCTTCTTCACCGTGAACCAGACGAGTCACCTGCTCCGCCAGTACATACTGGGCGCGCGGTGCTTTACCGCTGTTTTTATCTTCTTCTTCCAGGGCGTTGATCTCTTCAATGCTCATAAAGGTGAAGAACTTCAGGAAGCGGTAAACGTCGGCATCCGCAGTGTTGATCCAGAACTGGTAGAATTTGTACGGGCTGGTTTTCTTCGGATCCAACCAGACTGCGCCGCCTTCAGTTTTACCAAATTTGGTGCCATCTGCTTTAGTGATCAGCGGAACGGTCAGGCCAAACACCTGATTCTGATGCAGACGACGGGTCAGGTCGATACCAGAAGTGATGTTACCCCACTGGTCAGAACCACCAATTTGCAGCACCACACCGTACTGTTTGTTCAGACAGGCGAAGTCATAACCCTGCAACAGGTTGTAGGAAAACTCAGTGAACGAAATCCCCTGATCTTCACGGTTGAGACGCTGCTTAACCGCTTCTTTGTTGATCATCTGGTTAACGGAGAAGTGTTTGCCAATATCGCGCAGGAAGGTCAGCACATTCATATTGCCGAACCAGTCATAGTTGTTCGCCGCGATAGCAGAGTTTTCTCCACAGTCGAAATCGAGGAACGGGGCAACCTGCTTACGGATTTTGTCCACCCACTCCTGAACAGTTTCTTCGGTGTTCAGCTTACGCTCGGCAGCTTTGAAGCTCGGGTCGCCAATCAGACCCGTCGCGCCGCCTACCAGCGCAACCGGCTTGTGGCCCGCCTGCTGGAAGCGTTTCAGGCATAACAATGGAACAAGATGCCCCAAATGCAAGCTGTCAGCGGTAGGATCGAAGCCGCAATAGAGCGCGATCGGGCCTTGCGCCAGTCGCTCTGCTAACGCTTCCTCGTCCGTCACCTGGGCTACCAGCCCCCGCTCTTGCAATTGTTTAATCAAGTTACTGCTTGCCATCAAAATCTCCATGTATATAACGACTGCACCTTTGCCGGTACACGACTTTTCGCCAGATGCGAAAGAGACATAGAATAAAGTGCCAGAATCAGGAGTACCAGCGATTAAAGCAAGATTTTTGCATCTTTTCAGGGTGCAAGACGATCAATCTTCCACGCATCATTTTCACGCTGGTACAAAAAGCGGTCATGCAGGCGATGCTCACCACCCTGCCAGAACTCAATCTGTTCAAGGCTGACGCGAAAACCGCCCCAAAAGCTCGGCAATGGCACTTCGCCCTGTTGAAACTTCTGCTTCAGCTCCAGGAATTTACTTTCAAGGATACCGCGGGCAGAAATGCGACTGGACTGCTTCGAAACCCATGCACCAATCTGGCTATCACGCGGGCGGCTATGAAAATATTTCATCACTTCGAGAGTCGAAAGTCGTTCTGCTTTACCGATCACCATCACCTGGCGCTCAAGGGTATGCCACGGGAACAGCAGGCTAACGCGCGGATTATTTTCGATTTGATGTGCTTTACGGCTGCCGAGGTTGGTGTAAAACACCATGCCTTTTTCGTCGTAATGTTTGAGTAAAACGATGCGCTGATAAGGCTGACCATGTTCATCCACGGTAGCGACCACCATCGCGGTAGGGTCCGCCAGTTTGGCTTCACAAGCCTGAGAGAGCCAACGTTCAAAAAGGGTTAATGGATCGGCGGGAAGATCGCGGCGGCGTAACCCGCCTTTGGTGTATTCACGGCGCAGATGCGCGATTTGCTGCAATTCGTCGTTATCAGACATGGTTTTCTTTACGGATTGTCAGTGGGTGACGCTATTGTGCGCCGCCCCTGGAAAAATCTCAACGCTGTGGATTTTGTAACTGACAGTTATTCAAGACGATGCGGTCGCGTTTATAGACAGTCGCTTCATCGCCTTTCGACCAGAAAACATAGATTCCGTCAGTGTAACGCGCGCCAGAGGCTGAAATGCCCTGTTTGAGATGCAGTAGTTGATTATCGTAAACAAAACTGACCTCCTGGCGCGGATTATTCAGTTTGACCGTCAACGGTTTTTCATCACACTGGTATTCCAGCGTATCGGTTTGCATGCGCTCAACCAGCTGATTAAAGGCGCTACAGCCGGAGAGAAGGACCGGCAAAATGATAATTAACAGTTTTTTCATAGTCATATCCCGAAGACTTTCCTGGTCTGGAGGGCAATACGCCCTCCCTAACGTTCCAAGTGTAACGGCAGACGCGGTAAGAAAAATTCAGTTAACTCTGATATCACGGGTTAGCGGGGAAAATAGCCCCCAGTACCGTCTCCTGGCTTGCGCCAGTGACGGAAGGCAGATTTCCTGGTAATCCCGCCAGCGTCCGCCAGGCAAGCCAGGCGAAAGCCAATGCTTCCATGTCATCGCCACTAATACCAACGGCATCGGTGGTGGTGACTTCTGTGCCTGGCAGTAATGCCGCCAGACGCGCCATGAGTAGCGGATTACGACTACCTCCACCACATACCATCAATCGTTCGCAGCCACCGCTCAACAAAACTTGTTCAGAAATGGTCACGGCGGTGAGTTCTGCCAGTGTCGCCTGCACATCTCGGGGATCAACACCCGGAAAATGGCGCAAATGGCGCTCCAGCCAACCATAGTTAAAGTATTCGCGTCCGGTGCTTTTCGGTGCAGGTTGCGAGAAATACGGGTCGCTGAGCATATTTTGCAGCAGTGGGAGAATAACTTTACCCGCCCGTGCCCACTCGGCATCTTTATCGTAAGGTTTACCGGCCTGACGCCAGATCCAGGCATCCATCAGCATGTTACCAGGACCGGTATCGTAGCCCCCAACCGGCTGCCCAGGAATGAGCAGTGACAGATTGGCGATGCCGCCAATATTGAGCACCATTCGTCGCTCGGTTGGGTGAGCCAGCAGCGCATGATGGAACGCAGGTACCAGCGGTGCGCCTTGTCCTCCCAAGGCAATATCGCGACGGCGAAAATCACCGACAACCGTAATTCCGGTGCGTGCCACAATTTGATTGTTATCGCCAATCTGTAAAGTGTGTGGTGCCACGCCCGTCGGTTCATGCCAGACGGTTTGACCGTGACAACCGATCGCAACTATATCTCTTGCCTGCAGATTTTGTTCCTTAAGCAAGGCATTGACCGCATCAGCAAAAAGTCGCCCGAGTTGAGTATCAAGCTGTCCAAACTGCGAAAGTGTAAGCTGCTGGCCCTGGCAAATATCCAGTACAGCCTGTTTCAGAGATACCGGGATCGGCCAACTCAAACTTGCCAGCTGTGCGACCCGGTGTTCATCAATTGTCGCCAACACAACATCAACACCATCAAGGCTGGTGCCTGACATAACGCCAATAAAGCGGCCCGATTTCATAGTTCATCCTTTTTCAATCTGACGTTTGCGCACCACTCAAACATAAACTTTTCGTGAATACCATGCGGAATGACCGATTTTTACCGTTGGTAGTAAAACATTATCTTCAAATCAATAATCATCATGAATGTTTTGTTTATAATTGGTTGATCCTACTTTCATTATGATTTGCTCATATTTGGTAGAACATGTAACCATGGATTCACATATGCCATATACTTTGACCATGAGGGATGCTTGCGTGGCGTTTCATGGTGAACAGGAGATTTTTCAATGATTAAACGCGTATTGGTTGTTTCAATGGTAGGTCTGTCTCTTGTCGGTTGTGTTAATAACGACACCCTGTCAGGGGATGTTTATACCGCTTCTGAAGCGAAACAAGTACAGAATGTCAGCTATGGCACCATCGTTAACGTACGTCCGGTACAGATTCAGGGCGGTGATGATTCCAACGTTATCGGTGCAATTGGCGGTGCTGTTCTTGGTGGTTTCCTGGGGAATACTGTTGGTGGCGGAACCGGGCGTTCTCTGGCTACTGCAGCAGGCGCTGTTGCAGGTGGCGTAGCTGGTCAGGGCGTACAGAGTGCAATGAACAAAACGCAGGGTGTCGAGCTGGAAATTCGTAAAGACGATGGTAATACCATCATGGTGGTACAGAAACAAGGCAACACTCGTTTCTCTCCGGGCCAACGTGTCGTACTGGCCAGCAATGGCAGTCAGGTGACCGTTTCTCCGCGCTAAATAAGTTTGCGTGTGGTCAGGTTACTGACCACACGCCCCCTTCATTTCACCCTTTGGCCTGTAACTCAATGATATTATGCTCAAGTTTTGCGATGAGCGTAATCAGTTGCTCCAGTTCCTCTGCGGAGATGCCATGTAATATTTCCGCGCGGGTTTTGTTAATAACAGCTTCCATTTCGCTGATCAGCGGCTCTGCCTTTTCCGTCAGTTTAATACGTTTAGCCCGACGATCGCTGGCACAAGTTTGACGCGAAATTAACCCTTTTTCTTCCAGTTGGTCCAGAGTACGGACCAGTGATGGCTGCTCGATGCCAATCGCTTTTGCCAGTTGAATTTGCGACTGGTCTGGAGGTAACTGATGGATATTGTGTAACGTAACCCAATGGGTTTGTGTTAACTCCAGCGGTTTCAGGCGATGGTCTATCAGAGCACGCCATATGCGCACCAACCGTGCCAGATCAGAACCTAGTGGCGATTCCAATTTCATCTCCTTATAATTAGCTTGCTAAGATATTATGCGGCTTTTAGAATAGTGTGCAGCAATTGTATTGCTAAAACAAATGTATTGCTGCATTTGGTTACCGTCAGACATATTTTTCAGAAATTGCGCGTAAATTTTTCGCACTTAAAGAATATTTATTAATCTAACGCAATATATTCGGTCGTAAAGGAATCTACTTTGTGAAGTTTATGCTCAATGCAACAGGATTGCCCTTACAAGATCTGGTGTTCGGTGCGTCCGTCTACTTTCCTCCGTTTTTCAAAGCCTTCGCGTTTGGATTCGTCATCTGGCTTGTCGTACACCGCCTGCTTCGTGGCTGGATCTACGCCGGTGACATCTGGCATCCCTTGTTAATGGATTTATCGCTGTTTGCGATTTGCGTTTGCCTTGCTCTGGCAATACTGATTGCGTGGTAACTATGTCAATTAAAACAATTAAGTATTTCTCAACAATCATTGTAGCGGTAGTTGCGGTTCTTGCCGGATGGTGGCTGTGGAATTATTACATGCAATCTCCGTGGACACGCGACGGGAAAATACGCGCAGAACAGGTTTCTATCACCCCACAGGTGTCGGGACGTATTGTTGAGCTGAATATAAAAGACAACCAGCTGGTTAACGCGGGGGATCTTCTGCTCACGATCGATAAAACGCCCTTTCAGATCGCCGAGCTGAACGCACAGGCTCAGCTGGCGAAAGCGCAATCTGACCTCGCAAAAGCCAATAACGAAGCGAATCGTCGTCGTCATCTCTCACAAAATTTTATTTCTGCCGAAGAACTCGATACCGCTAACCTCAATGTTAAAGCGATGCAGGCCAGTGTTGATGCCGCACAGGCGACGCTGAAACAGGCACAATGGCAACTGGCGCAAACGGAAATTCGCGCCCCGGTGAGTGGATGGGTGACTAACCTTACTACCCGCATCGGCGATTACGCTGATACCGGGAAACCGCTGTTTGCCCTTGTCGACAGCCACTCGTTTTACGTCATTGGTTATTTTGAAGAAACCAAGTTGCGCCATATCCGCGAAGGTGCACCAGCACAAATTACCCTCTATAGTGATAACAAAACGTTACAGGGTCACGTTTCCAGTATCGGTCGGGCGATTTATGATCAGAGCGTTGAAAGTGACTCAAGCCTTATTCCGGATGTTAAACCTAACGTCCCCTGGGTTCGACTCGCCCAACGCGTTCCCGTCCGCTTTGCGCTGGATAAAGTCCCAGGCGATGTCACGTTGGTGTCGGGCACCACCTGTAGCATTGCCGTAGGTCAATAATGAACGCATCGTCATGGTCCTTGCGCAATTTGCCCTGGTTCAGGGCCACGCTGGCGCAATGGCGTTATGCGTTACGCAATACCATTGCCATGTGTCTGGCGCTGACGGTTGCCTATTATTTAAATCTGGATGAACCCTATTGGGCGATGACCTCGGCTGCAGTGGTTAGCTTTCCCACCGTTGGCGGTGTTATCAGCAAAAGCCTCGGACGCATCGCTGGCAGTTTGCTCGGAGCCATTGCGGCACTGCTTCTTGCCGGGCATACGCTCAATGAGCCGTGGTTTTTTCTATTGAGCATGTCGGCGTGGCTTGGCTTTTGTACCTGGGCCTGTGCGCACTTCACGAATAACGTCGCGTATGCATTTCAACTGGCGGGCTACACGGCTGCCATCATCGCCTTTCCGATGGTTAATATTACTGAGGCCAGCCAGCTGTGGGATATCGCTCAGGCGCGCGTTTGCGAGGTGATTGTCGGCATTTTGTGCGGCGGCATGATGATGATGATCCTGCCTAGCAGTTCCGATGCTACAGCCCTTTTAACCGCATTGAAAAACATGCACGCCCGACTACTTGAACATGCCAGTTTACTCTGGCAGCCTGAAACAACCGATGCCATTCGTGCAGCACATGAAGGGGTGATTGGGCAGATACTGACCATGAATTTGCTGCGTATCCAGGCTTTCTGGAGCCACTATCGTTTTCGCCAGCAAAACGCGCGCCTTAATGCGCTGCTCCACCAGCAATTACGTATGACCAGTGTCATCTCCAGCCTGCGACGTATGTTGCTCAACTGGCCCTCACCGCCAGGTGCCACACGAGAAATTCTCGAACAGTTGCTGACGGCGCTCGCCAGTTCGCAAACAGATGTTTACACCGTCGCACGTATTATCGCCCCGCTACGCCCGACCAACGTCGCCGACTATCGGCACGTCGCCTTCTGGCAGCGACTACGTTATTTTTGCCGCCTTTATCTGCAAAGTAGTCAGGAATTACATCGTCTGCAAAGCGGTGTAGATGATCATACCAGACTCCCACGGACATCCGGCCTGGCTCGTCATACCGATAACGCCGAAGCTATGTGGAGCGGGCTGCGTACATTTTGTACGTTGATGATGATTGGCGCATGGAGTATTGCTTCGCAATGGGATGCCGGTGCCAATGCATTAACGCTGGCAGCAATTAGCTGCGTACTCTACTCCGCCGTCGCAGCACCGTTTAAGTCGTTGTCACTTCTGATGCGCACGCTGGTGTTACTTTCGCTATTCAGCTTTGTGGTCAAATTTGGTCTGATGGTCCAGATTAGCGATCTGTGGCAATTTTTACTGTTTCTCTTTCCACTGCTGGCGACAATGCAGCTTCTTAAATTGCAGATGCCAAAATTTGCCGCATTGTGGGGGCAACTGATTGTTTTTATGGGTTCTTTTATCGCTGTCACTAATCCCCCGGTGTATGATTTTGCTGATTTTCTTAACGATAATCTGGCAAAAATCGTTGGCGTCGCGTTGGCGTGGTTAGCGTTCGCCATTCTGCGTCCAGGATCGGATGCTCGTAAAAGCCGCCGCCATATTCGCGCGCTGCGCCGGGATTTTGTCGATCAGCTAAGCCGCCATCCAACACTGAGTGAAAGCGAATTTGAATCGCTCACTTATCATCACGTCAGTCAGTTGAGTAACAGCCAGGATGCGCTGGCTCGCCGTTGGTTATTACGCTGGGGTGTAGTGCTGCTGAACTGTTCTCATGTTGTCTGGCAATTGCGCGACTGGGAATCGCGTTCCGATCCGTTATCGCGAGTACGGGATAACTGTATTTCACTGTTGCGGGGAGTGATGAGTGAGCGTGGCGTTCAGCAAAAATCACTGGCGGCCACACTTGAAGAATTACAGCGGATTTGCGACAGCCTTGCCCGTCATCATTAACCTGCCGCCCGTGAGCTGGCGGCAATTGTCTGGCGGCTGTACTGCTCGCTTTCGCAACTTGAGCAAGCACCACCGCAAGGTACGCTGGCCTCTTAATTACTTAATTACACCACAGGCATAGCGTTCACCGCCACCGCCCAGCGGTTTAGGTTGATCGGACATATTATCGCCGCCAACGTGGACCATCAGCGCTTTGTCTTTGATTTCATCCAGTGATTTCAGACGAGGCGCGATGACGGCATCGGTAGCTTTGCCGTCATTATTGACGACCAGTGCAGGCAGATCGCCTAAATGCCCGGCACCTTCTGGCCCTTCATGTTTACCGGTATTTTGTGGATCAAGATGCCCGCCTGCGGATTCCGCGGCGCTGGCTTTGCCATCTTTGGTGGCTGGCTGGCAGCTTCCTTTGGCATGAATATGGAAGCCATGTTCACCGGGGGGTAATGCTTTCAGATCGGGCGAAAACTCCAGACCTTTATCGGTTTCAGTAATGGTGACGCTACCAATTGACTGCCCTACCCCTTGCGACGTGACGAGGTTCATCTCGACTTTTTCACTGGCAGCTTGTGCGCCGGTTGCAACAACCAGCGCCAGAATAGCCAGACTAAAACGTTTCATAGGACCTCCGTTCATTGTGCATTCCTGAATAAGTGTAAACCAGTGACACATTTTTGAACGGCGGCTATTCCTAAAAGTGCTTACGGTACGTCGTACCCCAGTGCCGCTTTACGGATACGAAACCATTGTTGACGGGTCATTTTCAGTGTTTCTGCTTCGACAGCTGCCCGTACGCGCTCAATTTTACCTGAACCGATAATTGGCAGCGGCTGCGATGGTAAACGTAATACCCAGGCGTAAACCACCTGTTCAATCGAGCCCGCGTTTAACTCCTCTGCCACCACAGCCAGTTCATCACGCAGCGGCTGGAAATAATCATCATTAAACAGACGACCACCACCAAGGCAGGACCACGCCATCGGACGAACACGCAGTTGTTGTAGTTGGTCGAGCGTGCCATCCAGCAGTAACGGCTGATGCACCGGGGATATTTCCACCTGATTAGTGGCAAGGGTAAACGGCAGACGTGATTGCAACAGGGCAAATTGCGCAGGCGTAAAGTTCGATACGCCAAAATGACGCACTTTGCCGCTCTGATGCAGATGTTTGAACGCGTCCGCCACTTCATCGGCATCCATTAACGGGTCTGGTCGGTGGATTAACAGCAAATCCAGATGATCGGTCGCGAGATTAATTAGCGACTGTTCGGCGCTCTTAATGATGTGATCGCGGTCAGTGATGTAATGACCAATGACGTTTTCTTCACGCGCGGTCGTCGCGATACCGCATTTACTGACGATTTCCATCCGTTCACGCAGGTAAGGTGCCAGTTTCAGTGCCTCGCCAAACGCCGCTTCGCACTGATAGCCACCATAAATATCAGCATGGTCCACGGTGGTCACGCCGAGATCCAGATGCTCTTCAATAAAACTGACCAGCTGGCGGGCGGACATATTCCAGTCCATCAATCGCCAGTAGCCCATCACAAAACGGGAAAACTCCGGGCCTTGCGGCGCAATAGTAATACGCTGAACCATAATCGCTTCCTCTTATCAGATATGAGAGGAGTATACGCAAGATTAGGTTCAAAAGAGTGATGGTTGCTCCGGTTCGTCTGATGACGCTGGCTTATTTGCGCGTAATTTGCGCATTAATCGCTGCCGACAAAGGCGCAGCACCTCTTGTTTTTCGCCATCGCTCATTTTATTCCAGTTAAAACGCTCATCACGACTACGAAAACAGCCGCGACAAAACCCGCGTTCGTCAGACTGGCAAATTCCCCGGCACGGGCTCTGGACGGGAAAGAACTCTAATTGCTCCGCCACTTCGCCCTCCTCAGATAAGATTATTACCATTATTGAAGCTGTTAATGTCCAAAGTAGCAACTTTGCTTGCACTAGACCGACTGGTCTACTACACTCCAACGCATGAACAAACACACCGAACATGATACTCGCGAACATCTCCTGGCGACGGGCGAGCAACTTTGCCTGCAACGTGGATTCACCGGGATGGGGCTAAGCGAATTACTAAAAACCGCTGAAGTGCCGAAAGGGTCCTTCTATCACTACTTTCGCTCTAAAGAAGCGTTTGGCGTTGCCATGCTTGAGCGTCATTACGCCGCATATCACCAGCGACTGACTGAGTTGCTGCAATCCGGCGAAGGTAACTACCGCGACCGCATACTGGCTTATTACCAGCAAACACTGAACCAGTTTTGCCAACATGGAACCATCAGTGGTTGCCTGACAGTAAAACTCTCTGCCGAAGTGTGCGATCTGTCAGAAGATATGCGCAGCGCGATGGATAAAGGTGCTCGCGGCGTGATCGCCCTGCTCTCTCAGGCGCTGGAAAATGGCCGTGAGAACCATTGTTTAACCTTTTGTGGCGAACCGCTGCAACAGGCACAAGTGCTTTACGCACTGTGGCTTGGCGCGAATCTGCAGGCCAAAATTTCGCGCAGTTTCGAGCCACTGGAAAACGCGCTGGCCCATGTAAAAAACATTATTGCGACGCCTGCCGTTTAGCAGGCATTTTTTATCACCAGACGACCGGGAGCCTTTATGTCATCTGAAAAACTGTATTCCCCACTGAAAGTGGGCGCGATCACGGCGGCAAACCGTATTTTTATGGCACCGCTGACGCGTCTGCGCAGTATTGAACCGGGTGACATTCCTACCCCGTTGATGGCGGAATACTATCGCCAACGTGCCAGTGCCGGTTTGATTATTAGTGAAGCCACGCAAATTTCTGCCCAGGCAAAAGGATATGCAGGTGCGCCTGGCATCCATAGTCCGGAGCAAATTGCCGCATGGAAAAAAATCACCGCTGGCGTTCATGCTGAAAATGGTCATATGGCCGTGCAGCTGTGGCACACCGGACGCATTTCTCACGCCAGCCTGCAACCTGGCGGTCAGGCACCGGTAGCGCCTTCAGCACTTAGCGCGGGAACACGTACTTCTCTGCGCGATGAAAATGGTCAGGCGATCCGTGTTGAAACATCCATGCCGCGTGCGCTTGAACTGGAAGAGATTCCAGGTATCGTCAATGATTTCCGTCAGGCCATTGCTAACGCGCGTGAAGCCGGTTTTGATCTGGTAGAGCTCCACTCTGCTCACGGTTATTTGCTGCATCAGTTCCTTTCTCCTTCTTCAAACCATCGTACCGATCAGTACGGCGGCAGCGTGGAAAATCGCGCACGTTTGGTACTGGAAGTGGTCGATGCCGGGATTGAAGAATGGGGTGCCGATCGCATTGGCATTCGCGTTTCGCCAATCGGTACTTTCCAGAACACAGATAACGGCCCGAATGAAGAAGCCGATGCACTGTATCTGATTGAACAACTGGGTAAACGCGGCATTGCTTATCTGCATATGTCAGAACCAGATTGGGCGGGGGGTGAACCGTATACTGATGCGTTCCGCGAAAAAGTACGCGCCCGTTTCCACGGTCCGATTATCGGCGCAGGTGCATACACAGTAGAAAAAGCTGAAACGCTGATCGGCAAAGGGTTAATTGATGCGGTGGCATTTGGTCGTGACTGGATTGCGAACCCGGATCTGGTCGCCCGCTTGCAGCGCAAAGCTGAGCTTAACCCACAGCGTGCCGAAAGTTTCTACGGTGGCGGCGCGGAAGGCTATACCGATTACCCGACGTTGTAATCCAACATTGCGAGCGGCGTAAAGCCGCCGCTATACTAAAACAACATTTTGAATCTGTTAGCCATTTTGAGGATAAAAAGATGCGTCTTCTTCATACCATGCTGCGCGTTGGCGATTTGCAACGCTCCATCGATTTTTATACCAAAGTGCTGGGCATGAAACTGCTGCGTACCAGCGAAAACCCGGAATACAAATACTCACTGGCGTTTGTTGGCTACGGCCCGGAAACCGAAGAAGCGGTGATTGAACTGACCTACAACTGGGGCGTGGATAAATACGAACTCGGCACTGCTTATGGTCACATCGCGCTTAGCGTAGATAACGCCGCTGAAGCGTGCGAAAAAATCCGTCAAAACGGGGGTAACGTGACCCGTGAAGCGGGTCCGGTAAAAGGCGGTACTACGGTTATCGCGTTTGTGGAAGATCCGGACGGTTACAAAATTGAGTTAATCGAAGAGAAAGACGCCGGTCGCGGTCTGGGCAACTAATCTCCTGCCGGGCGTGAACTCATCGCGCCCGCATCTTTACTGCATCGACAAGTAATATTTGTCATAATGCGCGCTGCAATTTATCCGTATTAAGAGAATCAGATGTCCGATAACGCTCAACTTACCGGTCTGTGCGACCGTTTTCGTGGTTTTTATCCTGTTGTGATCGATGTCGAAACAGCCGGATTTAACGCCAAAACCGATGCGCTGCTTGAGATTGCCGCCATCACCCTGAAAATGGATGAACAAGGCTGGCTGATGCCGGACACCACATTACATTTCCACGTCGAACCATTTGTCGGCGCAAATTTGCAACCAGAAGCCCTCGCCTTCAACGGCATTGACCCGAACGATCCCGATCGCGGCGCGGTCAGCGAATACGAGGCGCTGCACGAAATTTTTAAAGTTGTACGTAAAGGTATTAAAGCGAGCGGCTGTAACCGCGCCATTATGGTGGCGCACAATGCCAATTTTGATCACAGCTTTATGATGGCCGCCGCAGAACGCGCCTCACTGAAACGTAACCCGTTCCACCCTTTCGCCACTTTTGACACTGCTGCACTGGCCGGGCTGGCACTCGGACAAACCGTATTGTCAAAGGCTTGCCAGACCGCTGGCATGGACTTCGACAGCACCCAGGCGCACTCCGCGCTGTACGACACCGAACGCACTGCTGTGCTGTTTTGTGAAATCGTCAACCGCTGGAAACGTCTGGGAGGCTGGCCGCTACCTGCCGCCGAAGAGGTGTAATCGAGTCGATGCCTGATGACATGCAATGATTCAGGCATCTATAGTGAGGCTATTCCACGCATCCTGCATGATATTCACGGGGAATAGCGTTAATGGCAGATAATCCAGACCCTTCATCGCTCCTGCCGGACGTGTTTTCACCGGCGACCCGCGACTGGTTTCTTCGCGCCTTTAAACAGCCGACCGCTGTCCAGCCGCAAACCTGGCATGTGGCGGCGCGAAGCGAACATGCGCTGGTGATTGCACCGACCGGCTCCGGGAAAACGCTGGCAGCATTTCTCTACGCCCTCGATCGGCTCTTCCGCGAAGGCGGCGAAGATACCCGCGAGGCGCATAAGCGTAAAACCTCACGCATCCTCTATATTTCACCGATAAAAGCCCTGGGCACCGACGTTCAGCGCAACTTGCAGATCCCGTTGAAGGGTATTGCCGATGAACGGCGGCGGCGCGGCGAAACGGAAGTCAATCTTCGCGTAGGGATCCGTACTGGCGATACGCCTGCACAGGAACGCAGCAAACTCACCCGTAATCCGCCGGATATTCTGATCACCACACCCGAATCACTCTATCTGATGCTGACCTCCCGCGCGCGCGAAACGCTACGCGGCGTCGAAACGGTAATTATTGATGAAGTCCACGCGGTAGCGGGCAGTAAACGTGGTGCGCATCTGGCGTTAAGTCTGGAGCGGCTCGATGCGCTGCTCCACACCTCAGCACAGCGAATTGGCCTTTCTGCCACTGTGCGCTCAGCCAGCGATGTGGCAGCATTTCTTGGTGGCGATCGCCCGGTTACGGTAGTCAACCCGCCCGCAATGCGCCATCCGCAGATACGAATTGTCGTACCGGTCGCCAATATGGATGATGTCTCATCGGTCGCCAGCGGCACCGGCGAAGACAGCCATGCCGGCCGGGAAGGCTCCATCTGGCCATATATTGAAACGGGTATCCTTGATGAAGTGTTGCGCCATCGCTCGACCATTGTCTTTACTAATTCACGCGGGCTGGCGGAAAAACTGACGGCACGATTAAATGAGCTTTACGCCGCACGCTTACAGCGTTCCCCGTCTATCGCCGTTGATGCGGCCCATTTCGAGTCGACCTCCGGCGCAACCTCTAACCGTGTACAAAGTAGCGACGTTTTTATTGCCCGCTCACACCACGGCTCCGTCTCTAAAGAACAACGAGCAATCACCGAACAGGCGCTGAAATCGGGTGAATTACGCTGCGTGGTCGCAACCTCCAGTCTTGAACTGGGGATTGATATGGGCGCGGTGGATCTGGTGATTCAGGTGGCAACGCCGCTTTCTGTTGCCAGTGGGTTACAACGCATTGGTCGCGCCGGACATCAGGTTGGCGGTGTATCTAAAGGGCTGTTTTTCCCCCGTACCCGGCGTGATTTAGTCGATTCCGCAGTCATTGTAGAGTGTATGTTCGCAGGCAGGCTGGAAAACCTGACACCACCGCATAATCCTCTCGACGTCCTTGCGCAGCAAACCGTTGCCGCCGCGGCGATGGATGCATTACAGGTAGACGAATGGTACTCCCGCGTACGCCGTGCCGCACCGTGGAAAGATCTGCCAAGACGTGTTTTTGACGCCACGCTGGATATGCTTTCCGGGCGCTATCCCTCTGGCGATTTTTCTGCTTTTCGCCCCAAACTGGTCTGGAACAGGGAGACCGGGATATTGACCGCCCGACCTGGCGCTCAATTGTTGGCGGTTACCAGCGGCGGCACCATTCCGGATCGTGGCATGTATAGCGTGTTATTACCCGAAGGTGAAGAAAAGGCCGGTTCGCGGCGGGTGGGTGAACTGGATGAGGAGATGGTATATGAGTCGCGGGTGAACGACATTATCACTCTCGGCGCTACCTCATGGCGGATCCAGCAAATCACCCGCGATCAGGTGATTGTGACTCCTGCTCCGGGTCGTTCTGCCCGGCTCCCCTTCTGGCGTGGTGAAGGTAACGGACGTCCGGCTGAATTAGGCGAGATGATCGGCGATTTTCTTCATTTGCTGGCGGATGGCGCGTTCTTTTCCGGGACTATTCCCCCGTGGCTGGCAGAAGAAAATACGATCGCCAATATTCAGGGGTTGATTGAGGAGCAGCGCAACGCGACGGGCATCGTTCCGGGGAGTCGCCATCTGGTCCTCGAACGGTGCCGTGATGAAATTGGTGACTGGCGTATTATTTTGCACTCTCCCTATGGAAGACGGGTGCATGAACCCTGGGCGCTGGCGATTGCCGGGCGAATACATGCGCTATGGGGCGCTGACGCGTCGGTGGTCGCCAGTGATGACGGCATTGTTGCACGTATTCCTGACACCGATGGTAAATTGCCCGATGCCGCGATTTTTTTGTTTGAACCAGAAAAGTTGCTGCAAATTGTCCGCGAGGCGGTAGGCAGCTCGGCACTTTTCGCCGCCCGTTTTCGCGAATGCGCCGCGCGGGCATTATTAATGCCGGGGCGCACTCCGGGCCATCGCACCCCGCTTTGGCAACAACGGCTGCGCGCCAGTCAGTTGCTGGAAATCGCTCAGGGATATCCGGATTTTCCGGTCATTCTCGAAACCCTACGCGAATGTCTGCAAGATGTTTATGATCTTCCCGCACTGGAACGTTTGATGCGTCGCCTGAACGGTGGCGAAATTCAAATATCCGATGTAACGACCACTACGCCCTCGCCTTTCGCCACAAGTTTATTGTTCGGCTATGTCGCGGAATTTATGTACCAGAGCGACGCCCCGCTGGCAGAGCGCCGGGCATCCGTACTGTCGCTGGACAGCGAGTTACTGCGCAATCTACTCGGACAGGTCGATCCGGGGGAATTACTCGACCCGCAGGTCATTCGCCAGGTGGAAGAAGAGTTGCAACGACTGGCTCCTGGCAGAAGAGCGAAAGGTGAAGAAGGATTGTTCGACCTGCTGCGCGAACTGGGGCCAATGACCGTTGAAGACCTGGCGCAACGGCATACAGGCAGCAGTGAAGAGGTTGCGTCGTATCTGGAAAATCTTCTTGCAGTAAAACGAATCTTCCCAGCGATGATTAGCGGACAGGAGCGTCTTGCCTGTATGGATGATGCCGCCAGGCTGCGTGATGCCCTCGGCGTACGACTACCAGAGTCATTGCCAGAGATTTATTTACATAGAGTCAGTTACCCGCTTCGCGACCTCTTTCTGCGCTATCTCCGGGCTCATGCTCTGGTCACGGCTGAACAACTGGCTCATGAGTTTAGTCTCGGTATTGCCATTGTCGAAGAGCAGCTTCAGCAACTGCGTGAACAGGGTCTGGTGATGAATCTGCAACAAGACATCTGGGTGAGCGATGAAGTATTTCGTCGTCTGCGTTTGCGCTCGCTGCAAGCCGCCAGAGAAGCGACGCGTCCCGTTGCAGCCACGACCTATGCGCGATTGCTGCTGGAACGTCAGGGCGTATTACCCGCCACCGATGGTAGCCTGGCGCTCTTTGCCTCAACATCGCCAGGCGTTTATGAGGGCGTAGATGGCGTGATGCGGGTGATCGAACAGCTTGCCGGAGTCGGTTTACCCGCCTCACTCTGGGAAAGCCAGATCCTGCCTGCCCGCGTACGCGACTATTCGTCAGAAATGCTCGATGAATTACTGGCAACCGGTGCGGTTATCTGGTCGGGGCAAAAAAAACTGGGTGAAGATGACGGCCTGGTGGCACTGCATCTACAGGAATATGCTGCAGAATCGTTCACTCCCGCCGAAGCGGATCAGGCGAATCGTTCGGCGCTGCAACAAGCGATAGTCGCTGTTCTGGCTGACGGAGGAGCCTGGTTTGCACAACAAATCAGCCAACGGATACGCGACAAAATCGGCGAATCGGTTGATCTCTCTGCCCTGCAAGAGGCGTTATGGGCGCTGGTCTGGCAAGGCGTCATCACCAGCGACATTTGGGCACCGTTACGCGCCCTCACCCGCAGCAGTTCCAACGCACGCACCTCAACTCGCCACAGTCACCGGGCTCGTCGTGGACGTCCTGTCTATGCGCAACCCGTCTCGCCGCGGGTATCTTACAACACACCAAATCTGGCTGGACGCTGGTCGTTATTGCAGGTGGAGCCACTAAACGATACCGAAAGGATGCTGGCGCTGGCGGAAAATATGCTCGACCGCTACGGCATCATCAGTCGTCAGGCGGTGATAGCCGAAAATATCCCTGGCGGGTTTCCGTCGATGCAAACGCTTTGTCGAAGTATGGAAGACTCCGGGCGAATTATGCGAGGTCGTTTTGTAGAAGGTCTGGGTGGCGCGCAATTCGCTGAACGTCTGACTATTGACCGATTGCGCGATCTGGCGACACAAGCCACGCAAACGCGCCACTATACACCAGTGGCGCTCTCTGCCAACGATCCGGCTAATGTGTGGGGAAATCTTCTGCCCTGGCCTGCACATCCGGCAACGCTGGTTCCAACGCGTCGGGCGGGTGCGCTGGTGGTCGTTTCTGGCGGCAAATTGTTACTCTACCTGGCGCAAGGTGGCAAAAAAATGCTGGTCTGGCAGGAAAAAGAGGAATTACTCGCCCCAGAGGTTTTCCACGCGCTGACTACCGCACTGCGTCGCGAACCACGGCTGCGCTTTACGCTAACAGAAGTGAATGATCTACCGGTCCGGCAAACGCCGATGTTTACGCTGCTGCGTGAGGCGGGATTTTCAAGTTCGCCACAAGGGCTGGATTGGGGATAGAGAAAGGACTGACGGATGCCCGTTCGCATCCGTCAGTATTGCAGGACGGATTATTCCGCGTCCGGCTCTTCAGACTTGTATTTAGCGGCAGTTTCTTTGATCAGCTGCTGCAGTTCGCCACGCTGATACATTTCGATCACGATATCACAACCGCCGACCAGCTCGCCGTCAACCCACAGTTGCGGGAAGGTCGGCCAGTTAGCATATTTCGGCAGTTCCGCACGAATGTCCGGATTCTGCAGAATATCAACATAGGCAAAACGTTCGCCACATGCGGCAAGCGCCTGGACTGCCTGGGCAGAGAAACCGCAGCTCGGCAGTTTCGGTGAACCTTTCATGTACAGCAGGATCGGGTTTTCAGCAATCTGGCGTTGGATTTTTTCGATAGTGGTGCTCATTGTCTTGCTTCCTCAAACTTCTTTACGGCAGTAATCTGACATTGTAGCGGGTCAGTGCGGCATCGGAAAATAACATTTTCATCACGCTTTTGCTATTTTATCCCTTTGCTCTATTTGTTGCATTTCAAATATTCGTTTCTTCTCTGATGCCGGCAAACTGGCGTATTTATAACCATTTTTAGCTTTCACTGCTGCATTTTTTTGCGCTCGCCAACGAAACGTATTTTTTAACAATAAAAGCTATTAACTTTCTCTTCTTCTATGCATTAGAATCATCAAGTTTTGTAAATCAGACGCAGGCATGATAGACCTGCCTTAACAGAGGGACGCTCAGTGGCGCGGATAAACCGTATTTCGATCACGCTCTGTGCTTTACTTTTTACCACCCTGCCTTTAACGCCTATGGCCCATGCTTCAAAGCAAGCCAGGGAGAGTTCTGCTACCACTCATATCACCAAAAAAGCAGATAAAAAGAAAAGCACGGCAACCACCAAAAAGACCCAGAAAACAGCGAAAAAAGCCGCCAGTAAAAGTACGACCAAAAGCAAAACCGCTTCTTCCGTTAAAAAATCTTCCATTACCGCTTCTAAAAACGCCAAAACTCGCAGCAAACACGCCGTCAATAAAACGGCCTCAGCCAGCTTTACCGAAAAGTGTACCAAACGTAAGGGCTATAAATCGCATTGTGTGAAAGTCAAAAATGCCGCGTCAGGAACTCTTGCCGACGCGCACAAAGCGAAGGTGCAAAAAGCTACGAAAGTGGCAATGAATAAACTGATGCAGCAAATTGGTAAGCCATATCGTTGGGGTGGCAGCTCACCGCGTACCGGTTTTGATTGCAGCGGCCTGGTTTATTACGCTTATAAAGATTTGGTGAAAATTCGTATTCCGCGTACGGCGAATGAAATGTATCACCTGCGTGATGCAGCGCCAATCGAACGTAGTGAACTGAAAAACGGCGACCTGGTCTTTTTCCGTACTCAGGGACGCGGCACAGCCGATCATGTCGGCGTGTATGTCGGCAACGGCAAATTTATTCAGTCACCGCGCACAGGTCAGGAAATTCAAATCACTTCTCTCAGTGAAGACTACTGGCAGCGCCACTATGTTGGCGCTCGTCGGGTAATGACCCCAAAAACACTTCGCTAAAACTTTACCCTGTTGTTACGGCAACAGGGTAAGTTCATCTTTTGTCTCACCTTTTAATTTGCTACCCTATCCATACGCACAATAAGGCTATTGTACGTATGCAAATTAATAATAAAGGAGAGTAGCAATGTCATTCGAATTACCTGCACTACCATATGCTAAAGATGCTCTGGCACCGCACATTTCTGCGGAAACCATCGAGTATCACTACGGCAAGCACCATCAGACTTATGTCACTAACCTGAACAACCTGATTAAAGGTACCGCGTTTGAAGGTAAATCACTGGAAGAGATTATTCGCAGCTCTGAAGGTGGCGTATTCAACAACGCAGCTCAGGTCTGGAACCATACTTTCTACTGGAACTGCCTGGCACCGAACGCCGGTGGCGAACCGACTGGAAAAGTCGCTGAAGCTATCGCCGCATCTTTTGGCAGCTTTGCCGATTTCAAAGCGCAGTTTACTGATGCAGCGATCAAAAACTTTGGTTCTGGCTGGACCTGGCTGGTGAAAAACAGCGATGGCAAACTGGCTATCGTTTCAACCTCTAACGCGGGTACTCCGCTGACCACCGATGCGACTCCGCTGCTGACCGTTGATGTCTGGGAACACGCTTATTACATCGACTATCGCAATGCACGTCCTGGCTATCTGGAGCACTTCTGGGCGCTGGTGAACTGGGAATTCGTAGCGAAAAATCTCGCTGCATAATAACTGATGGCAAATGCAGCATTGCCTGAAGCGCTACGCTTATCAGGCCTACGCGGATCATCGATGTAGGTCGGATAAGGCACTCGCCGCATCCGACAAGCGCTGCATGATACGACGCCTAACGCGTCTTTTCATGTCAACGCGGATGAGTCGTTAACACCGCATCCGGCAAGATAAATCGCACGTTGTCAGCAACTGTAACGCAGAAGGTTATCCTTCTGCGTTTTTGTTTAATTAGCTGTTAGCAACGCAAACTGTTTCAGGTTGTTTTCTGGCTGACATAAACACCAGCAATAATGCCAGTCCCGCGACAATCGCTCCCATCACCGGCACAAAGCTGTATCCCAGCCCAGCGGAAATTACCGCACCACCAGCAGCTGCTCCCAGCGCATTTCCAAGATTAAAGGCACCAATATTGACTGATGAAGACAGACCCGGCGCTTCACTGGCGACACGCATCACGCGCATCTGTAACGGCGGTACGACCGCAAAGGTTGCTGCGCCCCACACCACCATGCTAATAGCTGCGCCGAACTCATTGCGGGCCAGGAACGGGATTGCCAGCATAATCACCATCAGCAGCAACAAAAAGCCTTTCAACGTGCCGTTAACTGAACGATCTGCCAGTTTGCCGCCGAGATAGTTACCGATAGAGAATCCGACACCAATCAGCACCAGCATTGCCGTGACGAACACCGGTGTTGCGTGGGTAATACTTTGCAGTACCGGAGAGATATAGGTGTAGAGAGTAAACATTGCACCAGCTCCCAGTACCGTCGTCAGCAATGCAGACAGCACCTGCGGACGCATTAATACCGCCAGCTCTTTTTTCACTTCAGGTCGTGCCCCTGCACCACCTTTAGGTAATGAGAAGAACAGACTTACCATTGAAATCACTCCCAGCCCCGCCGTTGCCAGAAATGACATCCGCCAGCCGATGGTTTCACCCAACCAGGTCGCCGCCGGCACGCCACCGATATTTGCCAGGGTTAACCCCATAAACATAGTGGCAACTGCGCTGGCCTGTTTATGTTTTGGCACCACGCTTGCGGCCACGACTGAACCCAAACCAAAAAATGCTCCGTGATTCAGGCTGGTCAAAATGCGTGAAAGCATCAGGGTCATATAATCCGGCGCGATGGCGGAAAGAACGTTGCCTAGCGTGAAAATTGCCATCAGGAAAATCAACGCACTGCGGCGGGCACGATGAGAAAGTAGAAGCGTCATCAGCGGCGCGCCCACCATTACGCCAACTGCATAGGCACTGATTAACATTCCGGCAGCGGGAATCGAGACATCCACACCGCGCGCAATGACGGGCAACAAGCCCATTGGCGAGAACTCCGTTGTCCCGATACCAAACGCGCCAATCGCCAGCGCCAGCAACGGATAGTTAATTTTCATGCCTTATCTCCACCTCTTCGCGTCATTACGCGATATTCATTAAAGTGGCGAAAGCATGACAGCAATCACAAAAAAATGAAAATAACAAAAAGAGAAAACACTTTTGCCATTTTGCTAACAAACAGGAAGGAGATGCGAGGGAGAACGCGCTCCCTCGAGAGGAAATCAGTGCAGCGCGGCAGTCAAACCCACGGCTACGATCAAACCGAGGACGATAATCGTTGTTACCAGTGAAAATTTAAGGTCGGTGCTCATCAAGTTTTCTCCTTTTTTATTACCACACAAAAAGTGATATTACGCATTTTTACACACTGTGATGAAAAAATCTCCCGTCATTTATAATGATAAGTGTTTTTACCACTTCCCCTTTTCGTCAAGATCGGCCAAAATTCCACGCTTACACTATTTGCGTACTGGCCATTGACCCCTTCCTGACGCTCCGTGTCGTTTTTCCGGCGTACCGCAACACTTTTGTTGTGCGTAAGGTGTGTAAAGGCAAACGTTTACCTTGCGATTTTGCAGGAGCTGAAGTTAGGGTCTGGAGTGAAATGGAATGGCAACAATAAAAGATGTAGCGAAACGAGCAAACGTTTCCACTACAACTGTGTCACACGTGATCAACAAAACACGTTTCGTCGCTGAAGAAACGCGCAACGCCGTGTGGGCAGCGATTAAAGAATTACACTACTCCCCTAGCGCGGTGGCGCGTAGCCTGAAGGTTAACCACACCAAGTCTATCGGTTTGCTGGCGACCAGCAGCGAAGCGGCCTATTTTGCCGAGATCATTGAAGCGGTTGAAAAAAATTGCTTCCAGAAAGGTTACACCCTGATTCTGGGTAATGCGTGGAACAATCTTGAGAAACAGCGGGCTTATCTGTCGATGATGGCGCAAAAACGCGTCGATGGTCTGCTGGTGATGTGTTCTGAGTACCCAGAGCCGTTGCTGGCGATGCTGGAAGAGTATCGCCATATCCCAATGGTGGTGATGGACTGGGGTGAAGCAAAAGCTGACTTCACCGATGCGGTCATTGATAACGCGTTTGAAGGCGGCTACATGGCCGGGCGTTATCTGATTGAACGCGGTCACCGCGAAATCGGCGTTATCCCCGGCCCGCTGGAACGTAACACTGGCGCAGGCCGCCTTGCCGGTTTTATGAAGGCGATGGAAGAAGCAATGATCAAGGTGCCGGAAAGCTGGATTGTGCAGGGTGATTTTGAACCTGAATCCGGTTATCGCGCCATGCAGCAAATCCTGTCGCAGCCGCATCGCCCTACTGCCGTCTTCTGTGGTGGCGATATCATGGCAATGGGCGCACTTTGTGCTGCTGATGAAATGGGCCTGCGCGTCCCGCAGGATGTTTCGCTGATCGGTTATGATAACGTGCGCAACGCCCGCTATTTTACGCCGGCGCTGACCACGATCCATCAGCCAAAAGACTCGCTGGGTGAAACAGCGTTCAACATGCTGTTGGATCGTATCGTCAACAAACGTGAAGAACCGCAGTCCATTGAAGTGCATCCGCGCTTGATTGAACGCCGCTCCGTGGCTGACGGCCCGTTCCGCGACTATCGTCGTTAATCACCCGTTGCGGGAGTCTCTTCCGGCTCCCGCAGCCACTCCTTATTCAGCGTCTCACTATCGCCGAGATACTCAAGCAACCAGGTTAACGCAGGCGACATATCATTTTGCTGCCATGTCAGACAACATGCCGAATCCGGAAAGGGGTTTTCCAGTTCTAATGCTACCCACTTCCCCTCATTAAGCCACGGTTTGGCGAAATGTGTTGGCACCATCCCTATGCATAATCCTGCCGAGATACAGGTTGCCGATGATTCCCAGTCAGGCACGACAAGTCTTTTTTGGTTATCCAGCAACCAGGTAATACGCTTAGGTAGCGTTCGCGAGGTGTCTTCGCGTACCAACGACGGCCAGTTGCGCAACGTATCATCGCTGAATGGGCCATCCATCAACGCCAGCGGGTGGTGGCTGGCAACAACGCAACTCCAGCTTAGCATCCCCATATCCCGGAAGGCATAACGACCGCCTACCGGAATCGCGCGTGTTGCGCCAATCGCCAGTTCCACGCGCCCGTCGGAAAGCGCATCCCAGACACCGTTGAACACTTCCTGAAAGACAAGAAGTTCGACATCATCAAAATGGCGATAAAAATCAACGATCATCTGCCGTGTACGTTCTGGCCTGACAATATTATCCACTGCGATAGCTAACTGACCGCGCCAGCCGTTCGCTATCTGCTGACATTGCTGGCGGGTGATCTGCATTTTTTTGACAACAGAGCGCCCTTCTTTGAGAAACCACGCTCCAGCAGCGGTCAGCTCCACATCACGGTGCCGTCGTTCAAAGAGCGGCACCGCCAGCCACTCTTCCAGCTGACGCACGGTATAGCTGACCGCAGAAGGAACGCGATGCAGCTCCTGTGCCGCAGCGCTAAAACTACCATTACGCGCTACCGCATCAACAACTTCGAGTGAATATTCTGACCACATAGTCTGCCTACAAAATTTTTGAAACCAGTCATCAAATATTACCGTTTCACAACACTAATTTCACTCCCTACACTTTGCGGCGGTGTTTAATTGAGAGATTTAGAGAATATACATGCAACCTGGGAAAAGATTTTTAGTCTGGCTGGCGGGTTTGAGCGTACTCGGTTTTCTGGCAACCGATATGTATCTGCCTGCTTTCGCCGCCATACAGGCCGACCTGCAAACGCCTGCGTCTGCTGTCAGTGCCAGCCTTAGTCTGTTCCTTGCCGGTTTTGCCGCAGCCCAGCTTCTGTGGGGGCCACTCTCCGACCGTTATGGTCGTAAACCGGTGTTATTAATCGGCCTGACAATTTTTGCGTTAGGTAGTCTGGGGATGCTGTGGGTAGAAAACGCCGCTACGCTGCTGGTATTGCGTTTTGTACAGGCTGTGGGGGTCTGCGCCGCGGCGGTTATCTGGCAAGCGTTAGTGACGGATTATTATCCTTCACAGAAAGTCAACCGTATTTTTGCGACCATCATGCCGCTGGTGGGTCTGTCTCCGGCACTTGCTCCCCTGTTAGGAAGCTGGCTGCTGGTCCATTTTTCCTGGCAGGCGATTTTCGCCACCCTGTTTGCCATTACCGTGGTGCTGATTCTGCCTATTTTCTGGCTCAAACCCACGACGAAGGCCCGTAACAATAGTCAGGATGGTCTGACCTTTACCGACCTGCTACGTTCTAAAACCTATCGCGGCAACGTGCTGATATATGCGGCCTGTTCAGCCAGTTTTTTTGCATGGCTGACCGGTTCACCGTTCATCCTTAGTGAAATGGGCTACAGCCCGGCAGTTATTGGTTTAAGTTATGTCCCGCAAACTATCGCGTTTCTGATTGGTGGTTATGGCTGTCGCGCCGCACTGCAGAAATGGCAAGGCAAGCAGTTATTACCGTGGTTGCTGGTGCTGTTTGCTGTCAGCGTCATTGCGACCTGGGCTGCAGGCTTCATTAGCCATGTGTCGCTGGTCGAAATCCTGATCCCATTCTGTGTGATGGCGATTGCCAATGGCGCAATCTACCCTATTGTTGTCGCCCAGGCGCTGCGTCCCTTCCCACACGCAACTGGTCGCGCCGCAGCTTTGCAGAACACTCTACAACTGGGTCTGTGCTTCCTCGCAAGTCTGGTAGTTTCCTGGCTGATCAGTATCAGCACGCCATTGCTCACCACCACCAGCGTGATGTTATCAACAGTAGTGCTGGTCGCGCTGGGTTACATGATGCAACGTTGTGAAGAAGTTGGCTGCCAGAATCATGGCAATGCCGAAGTCGCTCATAGCGAATCACACTGATCTATATCGATATACTTATACTTAGGCTGCTAACAAAATTTTGTTGTATGATTGAAATTAGCGGCCTATACTAATTTCGAGTTGTTAAAGCTACGATAAATATTATGTTTTTACGGGGACAGGATCGTTCCCGACTCACTATGGATGGTCATTTCGGCAAGGGTTCCTCCTTTCCCTCTGTTCTACGTCGGATTATAGACTCGCGGTTTTTTCTGCGAGATTTCTCACAAAGCCCAAAAAGCGTCTACGCTGTTTTAAGGTTCTGATCACCGACCAGTGATGGAGAAACTATGAGTTCATCGTGTATAGAAGAAGTCAGCGTACCGGATGACAACTGGTACCGTATCGCCAACGAATTACTTAGCCGTGCCGGTATAGCCATTAACGGTTCTGCCCCGGCGGATATTCGTGTGAAAAACCCCGATTTTTTTAAACGCGTTCTGCAAGAAGGCTCTTTGGGGTTAGGCGAAAGTTATATGGATGGCTGGTGGGAATGTGACCGACTGGATATGTTTTTTAGCAAAGTCTTACGCGCAGGTCTCGAGAACCAACTCCCCCATCATTTCAAAGACACGCTGCGTATTGCCGGCGCTCGTCTCTTCAATCTGCAGAGTAAAAAACGTGCTTGGATAGTCGGCAAAGAGCATTACGATTTGGGTAATGACTTGTTCAGCCGCATGCTTGATCCCTTCATGCAATATTCCTGCGCTTACTGGAAAGATGCCGATAATCTGGAATCTGCCCAGCAGGCGAAGCTCAAAATGATTTGTGAAAAATTGCAGTTAAAACCAGGGATGCGCGTACTGGATATTGGCTGCGGCTGGGGCGGACTGGCACACTACATGGCATCTAATTATGACGTAAGCGTGGTGGGCGTCACCATTTCTGCCGAACAGCAAAAAATGGCTCAGGAACGCTGTGAAGGCCTGGATGTCACCATTTTGCTGCAAGATTATCGTGACCTGAACGACCAGTTTGATCGTATTGTTTCTGTGGGGATGTTCGAGCACGTCGGACCGAAAAATTACGATACCTATTTTGCGGTGGTGGATCGTAATTTGAAACCGGAAGGCATATTCCTGCTCCATACTATCGGTTCGAAAAAAACCGATCTGAATGTTGATCCCTGGATTAACAAATATATTTTTCCGAACGGTTGCCTGCCCTCTGTACGCCAGATTGCTCAATCCAGCGAACCCCACTTTGTGATGGAAGACTGGCATAACTTCGGTGCTGATTACGATACTACGTTGATGGCGTGGTATGAACGATTCCTCGCCGCATGGCCAGAAATTGCGGATAACTACAGTGAACGCTTTAAACGAATGTTTACCTATTATCTGAATGCCTGTGCAGGTGCTTTCCGCGCCCGTGATATTCAGCTCTGGCAGGTCGTGTTCTCACGCGGTGTTGAAAACGGCCTTCGAGTGGCTCGCTAAAGGCTATTCTATCGCCCCCTCTCCGGGGGCGATTTCAGATCAGGCTTCTGTACCTGGTTGATTCATGGCATTTTCTCGTGCCGCCAGCACACGTTCTACCGTATCTACCACTGCCTGAGTTTGTGGATCGATTTCAATGTTGACGCGTGCGCCAAGTTTTTTCTTCCCAAGAGTCGTGCGTTCCAGTGTTTCCGGAATTAAATGGACGCAAAAACGCGTTGGCGTGACTTCGCCGACGGTCAGGCTAATACCGTCGATGCCAATAAATCCTTTGTACAGAATATATTTCATCAACTGACTATCCTGGACTTTAAACCAGATCTGGCGATTATTTTCCGAGGTTAATATTTTCGCCACTTCAGCGGTGGTCATAATATGACCTGACATTAAGTGTCCGCCAATTTCATCACTGAATTTCGCCGCACGCTCAACGTTTACCCAATCCCCCACTTTTAAATCGCCAAGATTGGTAATGCGTAACGTTTCTTTCATCAGGTCAAAACTGACATGGTTGCCGTTAATTTCCGTCACGGTCAGGCAGCAACCGTTATGCGCCACGGACGCACCGGTTTCCAGGCCGTCCAGCATGTGGTCGGGTAACTCCACCACATGCGTACGAAAATTTGGTTTCTCGTCAATCGACACCAGTTTTGCGGTGCCCTGTACAATCCCCGTAAACATACTTACAACTCCTGAAATCAGTTAAGACATTCTGTTCAGCACAATAGCAGGTGGCAAACGCCCTTACCAGTGAAGGGGTAAGAATGACTATTTTTTCACTGGAGAATTAATAAATCCTCGCTACAATAGACTGAATTTCCCCTGCTTCTTCTTTTTGCTGCCCATTCAGGCGGCTTTTTAGTCTCTCATATAACTACAAATAAAAGGTGTTCACGTGCAGAAGTATATCAGTGAAGCGCGTCTGTTATTAGCATTAGCAATCCCGGTGATTCTCGCGCAAATCGCCCAAACTGCGATGGGTTTTGTCGATACCGTGATGGCGGGCGGCTATAGTGCCACCGACATGGCGGCGGTCGCTATCGGTACTTCTATCTGGCTTCCGGCGATCCTCTTTGGTCACGGACTGCTGCTGGCATTAACGCCGGTTATCGCGCAATTAAATGGTTCTGGTCGACGTGAGCGCATTGCGCATCAGGTGCGACAAGGTTTCTGGCTGGCAGGTTTTGTTTCCGTTCTCATTATGCTGGTGCTGTGGAATGCAGGTTACATTATCCGCTCCATGGAAAACATCGATCCGGCTCTGGCGGAGAAAGCCGTGGGTTATCTGCGTGCGTTGCTGTGGGGCGCGCCGGGATATCTGTTCTTCCAGGTTGCCCGTAACCAATGTGAAGGTCTGGCAAAAACCAAGCCGGGTATGGTAATGGGCTTTATCGGCCTGCTGGTGAACATTCCGGTGAACTATATCTTTATTTATGGTCATTTCGGTATGCCTGAGCTCGGTGGCGTTGGTTGTGGCGTGGCTACTGCGGCGGTGTATTGGGTCATGTTCCTTGCCATGGTTTCTTACATTAAACGCGCCCGCTCCATGCGCGATATCCGTAACGAAAAAGGCACCGCGAAACCCGATCCTGCGGTTATGAAACGACTGATTCAACTCGGTTTGCCGATTGCGCTGGCACTGTTCTTTGAAGTGACACTGTTTGCCGTCGTGGCTCTGTTAGTGTCTCCGCTCGGTATTGTTGATGTCGCAGGACACCAGATTGCCCTGAACTTTAGTTCACTGATGTTTGTGCTTCCAATGTCGCTGGCGGCAGCGGTAACTATCCGCGTAGGTTATCGTCTGGGTCAGGGCTCAACGCTGGATGCGCAAACCGCTGCGCGGACCGGGCTTATGGTGGGTGTCTGTATGGCAACCCTGACGGCCATATTCACGGTTTCACTGCGGGAGCAAATCGCCCTGTTGTACAACGACAATCCCGAGGTTGTAACGCTGGCTGCGCATTTGATGTTGCTGGCGGCGGTATATCAGATTTCTGACTCAATCCAGGTCATTGGCAGTGGGATTTTGCGTGGTTATAAAGATACGCGTTCCATTTTCTATATCACCTTTACGGCTTACTGGGTGCTGGGCTTGCCAAGCGGCTATATTCTGGCACTGACCGATCTGGTCGTTGAACCTATGGGGCCAGCAGGCTTCTGGATAGGCTTTATTATTGGCCTGACGTCGGCAGCCATTATGATGATGCTGCGTATGCGGTTCCTGCAACGTATGCCGTCAGCCATCATTCTGCAACGAGCGTCCCGCTAATAAAGACAAGGCGCAACCTTCACGGGTTGCGCCTGTATTTTTACGCAGGCTGGAGCGTTGCGCCAATCCCGTCTTCGTCTGGCTGTAGTTTCAGTGCGTTACACAGAGTTTGCCGACTGGCATCTGTTATCTCAACGTGTATATCACCGGTAACTTCCCCTTTCACATTGATGAAGTCAGGTGAAATTTCTTTCGCACTGGTTTGCAGGCAAATCGCTCCCTCTCCGCGCAGGCGTTTCACTTTCAGTTGCACATGCGTTGCCGCACCAGTGATCAGCCACAGTTTTCCGCCATTCAGATTGATGTTACCAACACTGAAAGTGACACTGTCACCTTTTACCGTACTGCCGTCGAGAATCAACACACCGCCCTGCTGTACAGTAATCGTTGATTGTTGCAGCTCTGCGCCATAACCAATAATCATTGAAGCGCCGTCCAGTAATGCAACACTCCCGGTCAGTTCAACCGGTGCGCGATCTTCCTCTACGACAAAATTTTCGTCCGCGCTGGTGGGTGACAACAGGATCACTGTTCCACCTTGTATTACCGCATTTTCCAGCGTACCGGCATGCACTTCAGCCCGACCACCCACATTCACGGACAGGTTTTGCGTCTTACCGGAACTGTAGAGCTGAAGGCCATCCGTCCCCAGACGATAAATGGATCCATTCTCAACAATAGTGTCAGAGTCTTCACCACCGAGATTATTCATGGTGCCACCAGCAAGCAACGTATCACTGGCTTTCCCGGCCAGCATAAAAACGCCGCCCTGATTAATCTCACAATTGCTGGCTTCCCCACCTGGATACACCAACAATTCACCACCTTCATCTACCACGACCGCTGAGGTTGTCCCATTAACCAACAGGCCGCCCTCTTGATCGAGAATGATTTTTTCCGCGCGATGGCCTTCCAGTACACGCAGGTTACCGCCATTTTCCAGCAACAAACCGCAGGCATAACCTTTATCAACGCTGAATTCACCTTCGGGATGGCGGCCATTAACCGTAGCGAGCGTAGAGAGACTAATTGCGCCTCCCTCGGACTGAACAATATCTGTGGCAATGGCACCGTCGCTGACCGATAGCGTGCCATTGTTACCGTACTGTGTGCATTTGGCGATCCCACCGGTTGCCACTTTCAACCAGCCAGCCCCCGTGACCACGGTATTTTCGGCTCTTCCGCCAGCTTCAACAATCAACTCGCCTTCAGTAAGTTGCGTCGCGCCAATGACCTCGCCGGTCTTAACAATTTGCACATTCCCGTCGCTCATCAAGTTTTTCGCATCAGATCCCATGATTTATTCCTTTGCTGCATCTGTGTGCCTTTATTGCTACCTAAGTGTAAAGGCTACGGAGGATTTATCCACGACAGATTTGAGATGGTGGCAAACAACTCTGTTTAAACTCTGATACACGAATTATTGGGTTGTATCAGATGTAAATGCGATCCTGAATAAAAATCGCCCTTGCAAATCAACAAAATATAGCCAATTTGCTTAAAAGCTCTGCAAACGGTCGAAATAGCGCAGAAAATTACGTTTTGCCTCTTGCCACCTTCCCACTCTGCCGCTAATATTCGTCCCCGTTGTCACCTACAACGTTGCGTTCATAGCTCAGTTGGTTAGAGCACCACCTTGACATGGTGGGGGTCGTTGGTTCGAGTCCAATTGAACGCACCATCCTGCGTCCGTAGCTCAGTTGGTTAGAGCACCACCTTGACATGGTGGGGGTCGGTGGTTCGAGTCCACTCGGACGCACCAGATTTTCTTAATCTGGTCTTTTCCTTTTTCCCTCTGTTTCTTCTCTGTATCCAATACGTTAAAAGATTTACACTATCTTCGTATGCCTTATCAGAAGGAGAATCGCTATGGCAACTTTGTTACAACTTCATTTTGCTTTTAATGGCCCATTTGGCGACGCAATGGCTGAGCAGCTTAAACCGCTTGCTGAGTCGATTAATCAGGAACCTGGTTTTCTGTGGAAGGTATGGACAGAAAGTGAAAAGAACCACGAAGCCGGTGGGATCTATCTTTTTACTGATGAAAAAAGCGCCCTTGCCTATCTGGAAAAACATACTGCCCGACTTAAAAATCTCGGCGTTGAGGAAGTTGTCGCCAAAGTTTTCGATGTCAATGAGCCACTGAGTCAAATCAATCAGGCAAAACTCGCCTGACAGAATTTAATCAAGGGCGGTTAGCGCCCTTTTCATCCCTGTCTGAAATTTCTCAAATTCTAAAAATCTCAACCAAACTTATCTGATAACACTAAATTCGAAAGAATGCGTACAGGTAAGTAACAATGAAAAAAATTGCTATTGTGGGTGCCGGGCCTACGGGGATCTACACCTTATTCTCGCTTCTACAGCAACAAACTCCACTTTCTATTTCTATCTTCGAGCAGGCTGACGAGGCCGGTGTCGGGATGCCATACAGTGATGAGGAAAACTCAAAAATGATGCTGGCAAATATTGCCAGTATTGAAATACCGCCGATTAATTGTACGTATCTCGAATGGCTACAAAAGCAAGAAGCCAGCCATCTCCAGCGTTATGGCGTTAAAAAAGAAACCTTGCACGATCGTCAGTTTTTACCGCGAATTCTGCTGGGCGAATATTTCCGCGATCAATTTTTACGATTAGTAGACCAGGCACGAAAGCAAAAATTTGCAGTGGCTGTTTATGAATCATGCCAGGTTACCGATCTGCAAATTACAAATGCTGGCGTCATGCTCGCTACAAATCAGGGTTTACCCAGAGAGACGTTTGATTTAGCGGTGATTGCCACGGGTCACGTCTGGCCTGATGAAGAAGAAGCAACCCGAACGTATTTTCCCAGCCCGTGGTCAGGCCTGATGGAAGCAAAGGTCGATGCGTGTAACGTGGGTATTATGGGAACATCCTTGAGCGGACTGGATGCGGCAATGGCAGTGGCTATTCAGCATGGTTCGTTCATTGAAGATGATAAACAACACGTCGTTTTTCACCGCGATAACGCAAGTGAAAAGCTAAATATCACGTTGATGTCGCGCACGGGTATTTTACCCGAAGCCGATTTCTATTGCCCTATTCCCTACGAGCCCTTACACATTGTCACCGATCAGGCATTAAATGCTGAGATTCAAAAAGGCGAAGAGGGCCTTTTGGATCGGGTATTTAGATTGATAGTAGAGGAAATCAAGTTTGCTGATCCAGACTGGAGCCAACGCATAGCCTTAGAGAGCCTGAATGTCGATTCCTTTGCTCAAGCCTGGTTTGCCGAGCGCAAACAACGCGACCCATTTGACTGGGCAGAAAAAAATCTCCAGGAAGTCGAACGCAATAAACGAGAAAAACATACTGTTCCCTGGCGTTATGTCATTCTGCGCCTGCATGAAGCCGTACAGGAAATTGTTCCACATCTGAATGAACACGACCATAAACGGTTCAGTAAAGGCCTTGCCCGGGTTTTTATCGATAATTATGCGGCAATCCCTTCAGAGTCTATTCGTCGGCTGCTGGCCTTACGTGAAGCGGGGATCATTCATATTCTCGCCCTCGGTGAAGACTACGAAATGGAAATTAATGAGTCGCGCACCGTCCTGAAAACGGAAGACAACAGCTACTCGTTTGACGTTTTTATTGATGCCCGCGGACAGCGTCCGCTTAAAGTGAAAGATATTCCTTTCCCTGGGCTACGCGAGCAATTACAGAAAACAGGGGATGAAATCCCTGATGTTGGCGAAGATTATACGTTACAGCAACCCGAAGATATTCGTGGACGCGTAGCGTTCGGCGCGTTGCCCTGGTTGATGCACGACCAGCCTTTCGTTCAGGGACTTACGGCATGTGCAGAAATTGGTGAGGCGATGGCTCGGGCGGTCGTAAAACCTGCATCCCGTGCACGTCGGCGTCTTTCGTTTGATTAAAGGTAAAGCTATCAGCACTCAACAAACTGATGCTGTTCATTAAGACGATAGCGGACTCCGGCTCGAATATTGTTTTCACCTTCAATGGCGACGGCGAAGCGAACTCTTTCGCCGTCATGATATGCCAGTGCGGCGCTTCCCCCTGGCCCGAGAATAATTGAGTCGACCACGCCCGTGCTCACTACCGTTGAATTTTCACCGCTGGCAATGATGTGTACATTGTCGCCGCTGTTGGCAATTCTGGCGTTTGCGCCAAAGCTGGCGATTTGCGCCAGGTCACCATTACTGGCGACATGACACCGTTCACCCAATGTACAAACGCGTACTCGCATTCCGGTGTTCGCAATCCGACTACTATCTCCAGCGCTGCTTATCCGCGAAGAATTACCGGTTACAGCAACCCGTGCGCGTTCACCGGAGCTGCCAATGTGACTGTTAAAGCCGACACTTCCAATCCGCACGCTATAACCCATACTGGCAATTTGCGCGGCATACCCAGCGGTTGCGATTCGGGCGTTATCCTCACAACAGCCGATGCGAGCATGATCGTCGCTGCGGGCAAACTGACTGCAAAATGGTATCTCTCCGGGGTCTGTGGCCAGTTTTTGCATAGAGGAAACTTCCTGATGCGCGAAGTTTTCATCCGCCAGCCATTTTTTCCACGCATACTCAACCAGACTCTCCGCCCAGTCCGTATATCCTTCCTCAATCAGTGCATGATGAATATCGGCATAACTACCGCCGCGTGGGAAATGGCGCAGGAACCAGCGATACATCACCGCTCCGATACGCCATTCTCGCAGGTCTGCTCGTGTAATGATCATTCGTTAGTGCCGGTGATAGCCATCGACCATGCTTTTAAAGGTTTCGTGTGGCGTACGCCCCGTGGTGCAAAGATAAAGATGACCGAAGATAAAAAAGAGGCTTATAAATGCCAGAGCAAAATGCGCCTGCAATAACCAGTATCTTACGCCAGGAAACACATCTCCCACGGCTTGCGGATAGAGACACAACAGCCCCGTCAATAGTAACAACGGCAGCAATCCATACATGACACCAACATAGGCGACCTGCTGTAAGGGATTAAATTTAGACTGTGTTGTTGCCGGTAAAGGATGTTCTTCCCCCTGCATAATGCCAAACAAATAAAATCGCGTTTGTTTTGCCGCTCGTTCCAGCCACCCCTGACGACGAATGCGATAGTGGTGACCATTATCCCCAACGGCATTGATCAGCACAAAGCCGAGCCAGCATGCCAGTAACAAAAATCCGCAAACTTCATGCACCGCAACCAGACTTTTAACCGCAGTTGCGCCCACCATCGCAAAGTGATTTATCAGCCCACTTGCCAGCAACAATACAAAGAGTAACGCATTCGACCAGTGCCATAATCTGACCGCTTTGCTGTAAAGATAAACCTTCTCACCATGATCGGTGGCTGATTTCTTCACGCCACGAGCACGAAGCAAGGCGTGCAGCCCCAGCACCAACCACATCCCAACCAGCAATACTCCGGCAATGATCAACCACACCGGCCAAAATTCGGGAGTGAACTGTGGCACATAGTTCGCTAACTGGCTCTGAAACTGTTCAGCATGTTGCGACGGGTTCATACATTTTCCTTTTTAATCAAATGTTGACCGAACCGGCGATACAGATGCGGTTTCCCGGCACCAGGTAGCTGATATTGATAGTATTTATTATCCTGCAACCACGCCTGAATTTCTGGGCTATCTTCGCGACCAAAGATCAATGCGTGTTCCGGACAGGCGCTGACGCAAATGGGCGGAAAGCCTTTTGCCAGTCGGGACTCAGCGCAGAAATCACATTTATCTGCCACTTTAGTGACAGGGTTAAGGTAGCGAACCTGGTACGGACAAGCGCCAATGCAATAACTGCAGCCGATGCACTGCGATTTTTCTACCCGCACGATCCCCTGCTCATCACGCCACGATGCCCCCGTCGGGCATACGTCGATGCACGGAGCATCTTCGCAGTGCTGACATGACTGGCGAAAAAAGTGATACTGCGTTTCGTTGTCGTTATCGGTGACTGGAATGTGTGCTATCGATAAACGGCTTCCCTGAGCGGGGACGTGGTTAGTTTTACGGCATGCGCGGGCGCAAATATTACAGCCATTGCACCGTGACTCGTCATGAATCATGGCATACCGAACTTCCTTTTCTTGCCTCGTGTTCGCTAACAGAGAAGACGCAGAACCAGTAAAAAAGATTACTGTTCCCATCCCCAGAACAAATTTGCGTCGAGTGAAGGACATCTGATTATCCCCTAATGCAGTGGCTGCAACTGTCCACCCTATCCATGACATCTCCCTGAAATTTCAGGGGTTCTGAAACTGCTCTACCTCGAACCATTCGCATAAGCCATAAGCCTTGCCATAGGTCATAAATCGCTCGCTAAACAAGTACAACACCGCCGTCGATGACTCCACCTGCCGTATATCGGCATATTCAGGTGCAACATCCATCGCGGCGATCGCGGCTTCAATCTGCGCTTCCTGGAAGTAATATGGCGCTTGCATCAGCATGGCGACTTTGTAAGGACGAGGATACGTCTGGCACTCAAAACGAACGGCGTGTGCAATGGCGCGACAAATGTCCTGCTCCACAACTTGCAAAGACATCGCCGCGTAGTTTTCACTCATGGCCTGCGTTGAGTAATAGTAATCATCCTGACTTCCCGTCATACAAGCGATATCCGCGTAGTCTCCGTTCTGCTTAATGCTTTCCAGCAAAACTGACAGTTCCTCTTCTGCAACCGAATAGGGTGGCGAGAGAAACACGGCGCGCGCCACCAGCTGCCCAGCCGCAGAATGCTGGCGAATGAACTCTGCCAGGATTTCAGCCGGTTCTGGTTCGGTTACCGGGTGATGCTGCCAACTTACTGATTTAGTGTATGATGGTGTTTTTGAGGTGCTCCAGTGGCTTCTGTTTCTATCAGC